>DYHC01000041.1 GCA_020724325.1 Melioribacter roseus | reverse complement strand
GCACGAATATATTGGAGCAATTCATATCCATTCTGTTTTTTCTGATGGCTCGGGTGAAATTAAAGAGATTACCGGTTTTGCTAACGAAGCTGGTCTGGATTATATTATCCTTACCGATCATAATACTCTAAGAGCATTACACGAAGGTTTTGAAGGCTGGCATGGTAAAACTTTGCTGCTGGTGGGCTGCGAGATTAACGACAAAGATAATAAAAACCATCTCTTAGCACTTGGAGTTAATGAAGCTTATTCAACCAGACTTCCAGCAAAGGAATATACCAGATTAGTTAAAGAAAGCGGTGGATTGGGTTTTATTGCTCACCCTCACGAAAAAAGAAATTCTATGACAGAGCATCCGCCTTATCCCTGGATTGAGTGGGATACTGAGGATTTTACCGGACTCGAAATTTGGAATCACATGTCTGAATGGATGGAAGGTTTAACCGATCAGAATAAGTACAATTATTTTATCCATCCATTGAAATCAATTACAATGCCTCCAAAAGAAACCTTAGACACATGGGATTACCTAAATCTGAAAAGAAGAGTTGTAGGTATTGGCGGAGTTGATGCTCACGCACATAAAGTAAATTTATTAGGATTTTTTGAAGTCGAGGTCTTTCCCTATAAGGTTCTCTTCAAATCGATCAGAACCCATATACTTGTCGATAGTAAATTTATTCCTTCAGACAATAAAGAAAATTTCTTAACTGCCAAAAATGAATTATATAATTCCCTGAAAAATGGAAGATGCTTTATATCTAATTATTATCATGGTGATGCAACCGGTTTTAGATTCTTTGCAGAGGACGGGCAAAAAATATATCAGATGGGAGAACTAATTACTCATACTAATAAGGTTAAGCTGCGCGTTTCTTTGCCTAATATTAGCGGGACAATTAAATTGTTAAAAAACGGCAGTTTATTAGAAACTATTGACGGTTTTGATGCAGAATTTAATATCAGCCAAAAAGGTGCATATAGAGTAGAAGTTTACTTAAACGAAAATGCATGGATTTTTTCAAATCATATTAGAATTGGTCTATAATATTTATTAAATTTCGCCCCTAATTTTGGTGATTATAAAACTGAGGTAAATTTGTTAGCCGGTAAAAAAAGAATCTCTAAAAAAGAAATGAAAGAAGATAAATTGGTTACTTCCTATTATAGCACTTATAACTTTCTTATGGAAAACCAGGCAAAAATTCTAATTGGATTAGGAGCAGTAGCTTTAATTATTATAGCAGTTATATTAATTTCGAATAAAAGATCGGATGATAACCTTGCTGCAGCCAACCTATTAGCAAAAGTTATTCCGTTATACGAATCGAACCTTTTTCAGGAAGCTATAGATGGACAACCATCTTCTAATATTGTGGGATTAAAAAAGATTGTTGACGATTTTGGAAGCACAGAAAACGGTGAAAACGCAAAAATTTATTTAGCTAACTCCTATTCATTACTTGGTAAATGGGAAGAGGCTTATAAATTATACGATAGTTTTGGCGGGTCTAACTTACTTTTTGAAGCTACAGCCCTTGCCGGTCAAGCTCATTACTATGAAATAAAAGGTGACTATAAAAAAGCTTCTGCACTTTTTGAAAAAGCTGCAAAGATTTCTAAAACAAATCCCTCCAATGCAGAATATCTCTTTAAATCTGCTCTTAATTTAATGAAGCTTGGTAAAAATAATGAAGCCAAGTCCATTTTTAAGGAGATTAAAAACGAATACAAATTTTCTGTTGTTGTTCAGGAAATTGATCGCTATCTTAACCAATTAGAAGGATAAGTATTAAACGGGTTTTGTAAATTTTGACCCCGGATTTTTTCTTACAGATTCTAAAATAAATTTGATTAGAAGAAATGGCAGATACATCAGAATTAAGGAATGGTCTTATCATTAGATTTAAGGGTGAACCTTTTCTGGTTGTTGAATTTCAACACGTCAAACCAGGCAAAGGAAGTGCATTTGTAAGAACTACATTAAAAAATATGAAATCGGGTAAAGTGCTGGATAATACCTTCCGCTCTGGTGAATCTATTGATGTTGTTCAGATTGAAAGAAGAAAATTTCAATTTCTTTACAAGGAAGATGAATATTATATTTTAATGGATAATGAAACATTCGACCAGATTAATGTACCCGAAGAAATTTTAGGAGAGGGACAAATATTTTTGAAGGAAGGAGACGAAATTCAAATAATATATGATGATCAGGAAAAAATTATCTCTTCGGAAATACCAATGTTTGTAAACTTAAGAGTAATTGAAACTGAACCGGGGTTTAAAGGTGATACTGCAACTAATGTATTAAAACCTGCTAAGCTTGAAACCGGTGCCCAGATAAATGTTCCGCTTTTTGTTAATGAAGGTGAAATATTAAAAGTAGATACCCGAACGGGAGTCTATGTTGAACGAGTTAAAAACTAATAGTAGAAGAACATGGATATAAACCTCCTTAAAAAGCTCATTAATATGGTTGAGCAAAGTGAAATTACCGAATTCTCAGTTCAGGAAGGCGACTTAAAAGTAAAAATATCAAAAAACTCAAAAAGTCCTTCTCATGTAAATGTTCAGCCTTCATTTGATTATCAGAATGCAGCTATACAACCTGCTGCTTTTCCAAAACAATCTAATGAGGTTACTAATCAGCCAACAAATGAAACTAAATCCAATTTGCATGAGATTAAATCGCCAATTGTTGGAACATTTTATCGTGCACCAGCGCCAGATGCAGATTCATATGTTCAAATTGGGGATATTGTTGCCCCGGGTAGTGTATTGTGTATAGTTGAAGCAATGAAGCTAATGAACGAAATTGAATCTGATGTTAGCGGAAAAATTGTTAAAATACTTGTTGAAAATTCCACTCCGGTTGAATATAACCAACCCCTTTTCTTAATTGAAACTGTATAGTGATATCAAACTTTTGAGAGGTCATTTTGTTCAAAAAAATTCTTATCGCCAACCGGGGTGAGATAGCACTTAGAATAATTCGTACGTGCAAAGAATTGGGAATTAAGACTGTTGCGGTATATTCGGAAGTTGACCGCGAGTCTTTGCACGTTGTACTTGCCGATGAAGCTGTTTGTATTGGTCCGGCTAAAAGTTCTGATAGTTATCTTAAAATACCTAGTATAATGTCTGCTGCTATGATAACCGGCGCAGATGCAATCCATCCGGGATATGGTTTCCTTTCAGAGAATGCAGATTTTAGTGAAATCTGCTCCGACTCAAATATAAAATTTATTGGTCCCTCGCCAGATTCAATTAGAAAGATGGGAGATAAATCCTTTGCAAAGGAAACAATGCGTAAGGTTGGTGTGCCGGTAGTGCCGGGAAGCGATGGAATTATTAAGACAGTAGATGAAGCAAAAAAAATTGCATTAGAAGTAGGTTATCCGGTAATGCTTAAAGCTTCTGCCGGCGGCGGTGGTAAAGGTATGCGTATTGTTTGGGAAGAAAAGGACTTAGAAAAGCTGTTTCAAACTGCGGCTAATGAAGCAGAATCTGCTTTTGGATTCGCCGGTCTTTACTTGGAAAAATTTATTATGAATCCCCGTCATGTTGAAATTCAGGTAATGGGCGATCAATTTGGCAATGTTTATCATTATGGCGAACGCGATTGTACTATTCAAAGAAGACATCAAAAGTTAATTGAAGAATCTCCTTCGCCGGTTGCAAATGCCGACTTAAGAAATAAAATGGGTGAAGCTGCACTACTTGGCGCCAAAGCAGTTAATTACGAAGGTGCCGGAACGATTGAATTCCTTGTAGATAAACATCTTAATTTTTATTTCATCGAAATGAATACTAGAATTCAAGTGGAACATCCTGTTACTGAAATGGTACAGAATCTTGATTTAATTAAACAACAGATCCTTGTTGCTTCAAAAGAAAAAATTGAAAACCTTCCTCAAGAGCCAAGAGGTCATGCAATTGAATTTAGAATTAATGCTGAAGACCCCGATAATAACTTCAGACCCTCACCCGGAAGAATTGAGTATTTGCATTTTCCCGGAGGATTTGGTGTTAGAGTAGATTCTCACATTTATAATGATTATGTAATACCGCCCAATTATGATTCTCTTATTGCAAAGTTAATTGTGTGGGGCACTGATCGTAAACATGCAATTTCTAGGGCTAGAAGAGCATTTGAAGAATTTCATGTGGAAGGAATTAAAACAACTATTCCTTTCCATAAAAAAGTTTTAGACCATCCAATATTTATTGATGGTAACCTTGATACTTCTTTCATAGATCAACATCTTAATAATAAATAGAGGATAATATGAATATTCCAACAAATCTTTTGTATACCAAAGATCATGAATGGATTAAAATTGAAGGTACAACCGGCACAATTGGAATTACTGATTTTGCTCAAGGCGAGTTAGGTGATATTGTTTATATCGATATTAATCCGGACGTTACAGAAATTGTAGAAGGACAATCTTTCGGAACTATTGAAGCAGTAAAAACTGTAAGCGATCTGTATGCTCCGGTTGATGGAAAAGTTATTGAGTTGAATAAAAACCTTATTGATAATCCGCAGCTTGTTAATTCCGATCCGTATGGCGAAGGATGGATTATCAAAATTGAATTGGTTAACTCTGCTCAATTAAATAATCTCTTATCCCCAGATGCCTACAAATCCCAACACGGTCAATAAAATTAGATTAGTAAAACTCCTAAAAAGAGTTTTGCTTTCTTTCAATTAGATGTTGTGACTAATGGAACATCAACAAAAAATTTTAATTCTGGATTTTGGTTCGCAGTACACGCAACTAATTGCCAGACGAATTAGGGAAAGTAAAGTTTATTCAGAAATTCATTCCAGCAACTACCCAATTTCAAAAATAAAAGAATCCCTGCCAAGCGGCATTATATTATCCGGCGGACCGATGAGCGTGTATGATGAGGATTCACCTAATATAAGTAAAGATATTTTTGAACTTGGGGTCCCGGTTCTTGGTATCTGCTATGGAATGCATTTAATTGCTACTCATTTTCAGGGTAAAGTTGAACATGCTAAATATAGAGAATATGGAAAAGTAGATCTGGAAATTATTAAGCATGATTTATTATTTGATGGTGTTAAGAATAATTCTATTGTATGGATGAGTCATGGCGATCTAATTACTAAATTGCCGGTTGGTTTCTTTGCTACAACAACTACCGAAAATACACCTGTCTGTTCTCTATCCAATCCGGAAAAAAATATTTATGGATTACAATTTCATCCTGAAGTTGCTCATACAGAAAACGGGACAAGATTAATCAACAATTTTCTATTTAGCATTTGTAAATGTAAGCCGGATTGGACTTCAGAAAATTTTATTCACTCTTCTATTAGAGAAATCAAAGCAAAAATTGGAAATAAAAGAGCTGTTTGTGCATTAAGCGGCGGTGTTGATTCTTCTGTAGCCGCTGTTCTAATTTCTAAAGCTATCGGTAATAACTTAATATGTATTCATGTAGATACCGGGTTAATGCGTAAAAATGAAAGTGAAAAGATTGCTAAAATGTTTGAGGAGAATTATAATCTGAATGTTATCTCTATCAATACTTCTCAATTATTTTTAGAACGATTAAAAAATGTATTCGACCCTGAAGTTAAACGGAAGATAATAGGTAAGACTTTTATTGAAGTATTTGAAAAAGAAGCCGGCAAATATAAAGACGCCGAGTTTCTGATTCAGGGAACACTTTATCCTGATGTAATAGAATCTGTTACTGTGAAAGGAGCTTCATCTACTATCAAGACTCACCATAATGTAGGTGGACTGCCGGAAAAGATGAATCTAACACTGATAGAGCCGTTCAGGGAATTATTTAAAGATGAAGTTAGAGAAATTGGTTATCAATTAGGATTACCGGAAATATTTATAAAACGTCATCCGTTCCCAGGGCCCGGATTAGCAGTTCGTGTTCTTGGTGAAGTAACAGAAGAACGATTAGAAATATTAAGAGAAGCAGATGAAATTTTTATTGAAGAACTTCATTTCGCAAATATTTATGATAATATATGGCAAGCATTTGCAGTGTTACTTCCGGTGCAGACAGTAGGAGTTATGGGCGATGCACGTACGTATGAAAATGTACTTGCTCTTAGAGCGGTTACATCAACCGATGGAATGACAGCCGATTGGTACCGGTTCGAGAATTCATTTCTTGGGAAAGTATCTAACAGAATTATTCGTAATGTCCGTGGTGTTAATAGAGTTGTATACGATATCAGCTCTAAACCGCCTTCCACAATTGAATGGGAATGAAAAAGAGGAGTATTCTATTCCAAAAGTAAAAGAACTTCCGCCGGATGATCGTCCGCGCGAAAAAATGCTGTTACGCGGTCCTCAAAGTTTGTCTAATGCAGAACTAATTGCCATTTTACTGCGAACAGGTTCTAAAGGAAAAAATGTAATCGAAATAGCGAGAGACCTGATAAAAAAACATGGTAATTTAAGTTTACTTGCAACGCAGAGCATAGACTCTTTAAAATCAAACTTCGGTATTAAGAAAGATAAAGCCGTTACTCTTGTTGCCGCTTTCGAATTAATTAGAAGGACTGCATCAGAGGAAAAGTGGTTTTCCATCAAAAAAATAAATTCACCTTCGGATATTGCAGAGATTTTCATCCCATTGTTGAAAGACGAAGTAAAAGAAATCTTTATAGTTGTCTGCCTTAACTCAGCAAATAAAATTATTAAGTATGAAAAGATTTCAACAGGAAATTTGAATTCCAGTGTGGTTCACCCACGGGAAGTATTTAAGGTTGCTATTGAGAATAACTCTGCGAATATAATCTTAATTCACAATCATCCGAGTGGAAATGTGGAACCAAGCAGCGAAGATATCCGCTTAACAAAAAGTATGGTTGAAGCTGGTAGAATAATGGAAATTCAGGTTTTTGATCATATAATTATTGGCGGGAACAATTATACGAGTCTGGTTGAAAAAAGGGTATTGTAACTTACACTTTTATAGAGCGCATTCGATTTTTAGCCCATATAGAAAGAAAATTTATTATATTTAGCCACAATAAATCGAAATCACTTATTAATAAAAGGAGGTTCCTAATGTTAAATGTAAAGAAAATGCTGAGCTCCGGGCTTATTATTGTACTATTTGTTAGCATGCTTGGAGTTACGGGATGCAGTGGCATATCCAAGGAACAGGTTGCAGAATTGGAAGCGCTACGTGCTGAAGTAAAAGCTCTGGAAAAAGAGATTAATTCTCTTAAGAGTGAAAAAGCCGCTCTCGAACGGGATATAGCAGAAAAAAATGCAAAATTAGATGAGTGCGCTAAATTAAAAGCAGAAACCAAAAAAAACCTTGAAAAATTAGGTATGTAATTCTAACCTATCTATTAAAAAGGAGGAAATAATGAAAGTTTACAAATATCTATGTGCTTTAACTTTGGTTCTGCTTCTCTCTGTAAGTGCGTATGCTCAACAGAATAGAACAGAAGATATGACCAAAGATGAGTGGCAAAAAGAAATTAATCGTTTAACTGAAAACAAAGTTGCTCTTACGTCAGAATTAAATACACTTAAGACAGAAATTGCCGGTTTGAAAGCTACACGCGATAAATTGCAATCCTATGAAGATTGTATAAAAGACTTATATGCAATGTTAGGTGCTACAAAAGCTGATGTAGATAATTTTAGAAGTCAATTAACTGCTCTTGAAAGAAAAATTGATAACAGGGAAGCTCCTAAAGCAGACCGTCAGGCAGAACTTGATGCTATGAAGAAGAATAAAATTTCTGCTCTTCCGGAATTCTTTGATAAAGTTCACAATCAATTGCAGAGAAAATTAGATGCTTGGCAGGAAGCTCCAAAGGAAATCAATTATACCGTTGTTAGAGGAGACCATCTGTGGGGTATTGCAAAGAAAAAAGAACATTATGATAATCCTTTTGCATGGCCGATGATTTATAGAGCTAACAGGGATCAGATTAAGAATCCGGATTTGATCTATCCAAAGCAGATATTTAAGATTCCTAACCTGACTGAAGAAGAAAAATCTAAATACGATAAAATTAGAAGGAATTATAAACCTGCTCCACCTGCTCAAACAGCAAAATAAATTGGATTTGAATTCTAATTATTTGATTATATGACTCATTAAGCCCTTTTCCTTATCCGGAAGATGGCTTTGTTTATCTGGAGGTACTTACGCAAATAGAAAAAATACTTCGCCTGGAAAATGTAAATCTTATGTTATTATTGGGTTATAACGATTCCAACCTTAAGCCAATTAATGATAGATTCAGTACCAATGTTACTGTTAGAAGCGATACGGTTATTATACAAGGTGTTAAGGATGAAGTTGAATCTGTAGAGAAAGTATTCAGAGAAATGGTTTACGTTCTTAATACATCAGGAAAATTACAGGTAAAGGATATAGAAACAATAATTGATTTAACTATCCAGGGCAAGGAAATAATTGATAATAATGATTTTGATAATATTGTTTTATACTCTAAGAAAGACGTCATAAAAGCAAAGACTCCTAATCAAATTGAATATGTTAAAAGTGTAAGAGAAAATGATATTTGTTTTGCTATTGGACCGGCTGGAACCGGCAAAACTTATCTGGCTGTTGCATTGGCAGTTGCAGCTTTCAAAAAGAATATTGTAAAAAAAATTGTACTTGCCAGACCGGCAGTTGAAACCGGCGAGAGTCTTGGTTTTTTACCCGGTGATTTCAGAGAAAAAATTGATCCTTATTTACGTCCTTTGTACGATGCTCTTGAAGAGATGCTTCCTGCCGAGCAATTGAAAAGTTACATAGAAAAAGGAATAATTGAAATTGTTCCTCTTGCTTACATGCGTGGAAGAACGTTAAATAACGCTTATGTAATTTTAGATGAAGCTCAGAATGCTACTGGTATGCAAATGAAAATGTTTCTAACTAGATTGGGACCTAATTCTAAATCGATAATTACTGGTGATATTACGCAGATTGATTTACCAACGTATTCTCAAAGCGGGCTTGTGCAGGTAAAAGAAATACTAAAAAAAGTTGACGGCGTGGGCTTTGTCTATTTTGATAAATCCGATGTTGTTAGACATAAATTGGTTAAAGATATTATAGATGCTTATGAAAAACATAATAACTATAATGGGGCAAGAAAGGAGTTCAAATAATAGTTTACTTTAAAATTGCGGAGCAAATTAATTTTTGTTCTTGCTCTCTGCCCAGTATTTATCCATTTCCTCTAAGTTCGATTCAGTAAGTTTTTTACCTGTTTCCTTAATTTTCTGCTCAACATAATTAAAGCGGGAAATAAATTTTTCATTTGTAAGCCGTAATGCATTCTCCGGATTAATACCCAAGAATCTGGCATAATTAGTAAGTGCAAAAAATACATCTCCTAATTCTTCTTCAAGTTTGTTTTTATCATTACTGATTTCCATCTCGTGCATTTCTTCTATTTCTTCAATTACTTTTTTCCAGACATCATTTTTATTTTCCCAGTCAAATCCGATTTTAGAAGCTTTCTCCTGAAGACGAAAAGCACGAGCTAAACTTGGTAAATTTTTGGGAACACCTTTTAGAACAGAATCTCTGCCTTCAGAAAGTTTAATCTCTTCCCAGTTTTTTAAGATCTCTTCCGTTCCGTTTACTTTTACTTGGCTGAAAACGTGCGGATGTCTTCTGATCAGTTTATCCTTAATAGTATCAATTACATCATTAATGGTGAATTGATTTTTCTCTTCGGCAATTACTGAATGGAATAAAATGTGGAGTAATAAATCACCCAGTTCGGATTTTATTTCTTCGTAATTCTTTTGATCAATTGCTTCTATTAATTCATATGTTTCTTCTATAGTAGCCCCTTTTATAGAATCGTGAGTTTGTTCTCTATCCCATGGACATTCTCTACGGAGTTTCTTCATTATATCAGCAAGTTCCTGAAATTTATCTCCCGTCATTCGGTTATCCTTTTTAGTTGTAAAATTAACAGAATGAAAATTGATTACAAAAAAATGCTAATGTTCATTTTAATATATTTGCAAAAACATTTAAGGAGCTAAAGTGATAGAACAGAAGATTAGAGAGATAATTGGTTATGATTTGCCAATGGCGCCAAAACCATTAGCGGCATATATACCGGCAATTCAATCAGGAAATCTTGTAATTACGGCAGGACAGCTGCCTGTAAAGGACGGAAAACTTTTAGCTGAAGGAAAAGTTGGTTTTGAGGTTACTGAAGAAAAAGGAGTTGAGTGCTCCCGGCAGTCAGCAATTAACTGTCTATCGGCAATTAAGTCAGTAATTCATGAACTAGATAAAATAGAGAGGATTGTAAAACTAACTGTCTTTGTTAATTCTGCAATCGGTTTTCACCAGCAGCCAAAAATTGCTAATGGAGCATCGGAATTAATGGTTCAGATATTTGGCGAAGCAGGTAAACACGCAAGAAGTGCGGTCGGTGTTAATGAATTACCGATGAATTCACCTGTTGAAATAGAAATGACAGTCCAGATTAAATAAACTATCATTTTGACTTGATACTTTTTATTAGAAATTCTAAACTTGTAATGTAATTTAACAGGAAACATTCTCATCATAATTTCTGTTCAAGTAAATAAATAAAACCGGGTTTGAAATGAAAAAACTATTATTAATACTTTTTATTTTATCCTCTACTAA
>DYHC01000040.1 GCA_020724325.1 Melioribacter roseus | reverse complement strand
TAACAACTCTTGACCTTCAGGGTTTAGGCTCGACTCTCCCGATGCTTTTAATCGGGAGAGAAATAACAAGCGATATTTTTCAGAAGTTACCATCAGTTATTTTAGCTTTTATTCTCAGTCTAAACCATTTTTCACTTTAGGTGATAAGAATTATAAAACGTCAACATTCAAGTCCAAGTGTATGAACCTGGCAATCTTAAATTCTAATCAATATAAGTCATCCAGCCGTGTTTGTCTTCAAGTTTGCCATACTGAATGCCTGTTAATTCCTCATATAGTTTAGTTCCAAGTTCGCCCGGTTTGTTCTCATTGAACATAAGTATCTTATCGTTGTATTTTAGTTTACTGATGGACGAAATTACTGCTGCTGTTCCTGTTCCAAAAATTTCTACAAGATTTTTTTTATCATAAGCTTCTACTACTTCGTTAATAGAAATCAGACGTTCGTTAATGTTGTAATTCCAATCCTTGAGCAATTGAATTACCGACAATCTGGTAATCCCAGGCAGAATAGAACCATTTAGTATAGGAGTAGCCACTTCATCCTTAAATTGGACGAAGATATTCATAGCGCCGACTTCTTCAATATATTTCTGCTCAATACCATCAAGCCACAATACCTGGGAATAACCTTCTTTTTTAGCTTCCTTCTGAGCCAGCATTCCGGCGGCATAGTTACCGGCAGTCTTTGCTTCGCCCATTCCTTTTCTAACCGCACGGACGTACTTATCTGTAACAAGAATTGGAACGGGTTTAAATCCTTCAGGATAGTATGGACCAACCGGACTAAGCATTATAATAAGCTTATAAGTTTCCGATGCTCTTACTCCAAGCAATGGTTCGGTTGCAAAAATAATTGGACGGATATAGAGAGAATGACCCGGCTTTGTAGGTATCCAGTCCTTTTCAAGTTTGATAAGTTCAAAAAGGGAATTGAGAACAAACTCTGGATCAACTTCTGGAATACACATTCTTTTAGCCGAGCGGTTTAACCGTTCGATGTTTTTCTCCGGGCGGAATAATGCAATTCTTCCATCAGCATTTTTATAAGTTTTCAATCCTTCAAAAATCGACTGCCCGTAGTGCAGAACTATTGCAGCCGGATGAAGTTCAACCTTACTGAATTTTTTAATTGTTGCATTATGCCATCCGCCGTAATCTTCATCATATTCCATTTCGAAAACATGATCGGTATAAATTTTTCCGAATACTAAATTTTCTGGTAGAACCACCTTCGTATCTCTCTCTAAAATATCAATAATTAATTCATTCATATTGATCACCATTTTTTAATTGACATAAATTAATTTATAGATTTGTAGAAAATAAAAAACCCGGTATAGTTTACCGGGCAAAGTTATATGCACTAAAAAATATATAAATAATCAAAAACGATATTTTTTTACTTACTTTCATTAATATGATTTTGGATTTCGTTCACTTGAAATATATGAGAAATTGGTATTAATTGGCAATAAGAAAAGAATTACTTAACTGGGATTACAAACATAATTGGAAATGCTATTCAAAAAAATCGGTTTAGCTATTACATTTTCTCCAAATGGGCTGCCGCTTCTTAAATCTGCTCTTAGACTTAAAAACTTGTTCAATTCCGGGCTTTGTTTGATTCATGTTGGCGAAAAAAATACTGAAACGCAATCTCAAATCGATCAATTAATTCAGAAAGCTGGAATCTCGCGCAGTTCATTTGAGCTGGTATGGAAAAAAGGGGAACCTGCAAAATCCATTATTAATGCTGCCTCAGAATACAATGTGGATCTGCTGATTGCCGGTGCGCTTGAAAAAGAAAATGTTATAAAGTATTACCTGGGCTCGGTTGCTCGAACAATAATGAGTGAATCACCATGTTCGGTTTTGATTTTAACCAATCCTCATTTAGAACCTGAACAATTTAAAAAATTTTGTGTGTCAGTAGATTTTACTCCGCTTGGCGAAACAGCAGTTAAAAAATCTTATGAGTTTGCTAAACTGGAAAATGCCAACGAATTTTTTCTTGTTAAAGAATTTGAAGTACCCGGTCTTGCTATAACCGTGTATGACAGCAGATCAATCGATGATACTGAAAAAAGTAAACAGGAATGGCAGATTGAAGAAGAAGGCAAATTAAAATTATTTGCAAGGGAACTAAATTTAAAAGGACTCGATTATTCCACTGTGGCCCTTTTTGGTAAGCAGGGCTGGGAGGCAAGAAATTTTGTAAAAGAAAACAGCAGCGATTTATTTGTTGTCCCATCTCCACCTAAGAAATTAAAATTTTTTGACAAACTATTTCAGCATGATATTGAATTTATTTTGAGCCGATTACCTTGCTCACTTTTAATAATTCGTAACTGATTATGGGCTTAAGCGCAACTGATATTACAATCTTTCTATTAAGTCTGAGCGTAATTCTATTTTTTGCACGTGGACTTGGCGAGCTTCTAAGATATTTTAAGCAGCCAATAGTTATTGGTGAAATAATTGCCGGAATAATTTTGGGCCCTACTATTTTAGGCACAATTTTTCCCGGAACTTTTAACAGTCTATTTAACCAATCCGAAGAAGTTGTAACTGCTCTAAATGGAATTACATTGCTTGGTGTTGTAATGTTATTGCTTGTTTCGGGAATAGAGATAGACCTTTCTTTAGTTTTACGCCAGAGCAAAGCTGCAGTAGTAATAAGTTTATTAGGAATTCTGTTTCCATTCTCTGTTGGATTTTTCTCCGCCTATTTTTACCCGGAATTTTTAGGACTTACAGATCCCAGTCTGCATTTGGTCTTTGCGCTTTTTGTAGGAACGGCGCTTTCAATTACGGCGTTACCTGTTGTTGCCAGAACTCTAATGGACTTACAAATATTCAAATCCGAAATCGGCTACCTTATTATGGCTGCTGCAATGTTTAACGACCTTGTCGGCTGGATAATTTTTTCTGTGGTGTTAAGCATGATAGGTCAAAATTCCGGACATTCCCTTTCGTTATCATCATTAATAATTGTAATTGGCAGTTTTCTAGTTTTTGTTCTCATCTTTGTAAGAAAATTTATAGACTATTCACTTCCATTCATACAAAAGCGGTTTACTTTCCCCGGCGGGGTATTGAATTTTATTTTTATTCTCGGATTTATAAGCGCTGCATTTACGGAATATATTGGTGTTCATGCAATTTTTGGAGTGTTTATTATGGGTATTGCAATAGGCGATTCAGTTCATCTTAAAAAAGAAACCCGCGAAATTATTTACCAATTTGTAACAAACATTTTTGCTCCACTCTTCTTTGTTTCCATCGGACTAAGAATAAATTTTATCGAAAACTTCGATCCGTTAATTGTTACTGTTTTTCTGGTGCTGGCATTCATTGGTAAAGTTGTTGGCTGCGGTCTTGGGGCATATTGGGGTGGGTTAAATAAAAACGATTCGCTTATAATCGGGTTTGGAATGAACTCGCGTGGCGCAATGGAAATTGTTCTGGGTACTTTGGCTTATCAATATGGATTGATAAATGAAAAGGTCTTTGTTGCACTTATAATTATGGCGTTGGTTACTTCAATATCCAGTGCGCCTATTATGAACTACTTCTTAAAGAAAGTAAAAACAGAATTAAGTTTTCATACATTATTAAAAAAGGAATACGTTATTTTCTCTTCTTCTCAAACTAAAGATGAAGTAATCGCTGAATTATGCAAAATAGTAGCGGTTCAGAAAAAACTTGATTTTAATCTACTATATAATAGTGTAATGAAAAGGGAAGAATTAATTACTACCGGTTTAGAAAAACATTTAGCTATTCCACATGCACGTATTAACACTAAGGAATCGATTATTGCAGCAGCAGTTGTTAGAAATGGTATTGAATGGAATTCTCTAGATAAACTGCCGGCTAAATTTATAGTTTTACTTTTAACGCCTGAGGACAAGCCGGAAATTCAACTAAATCTACTTTCCGATATTGCAAAGAAATATAATGACGTAAAAATTATAGAAGAAATAATTGCATCAAAAGACGCAAACGAACTAATTTCTAAAGTGAAGCAGCTTTATTAGTTTTAGCAGGAAATTTTTTAAAGACAATATCTATGGAAATTATTCAAACAATTGGTCGTAAGACTTTAGATTTTTTTCAGGAGTGCGGTCAGATATTTAAACTGCTTGGAGAAATTTTTATTTATACTCCTTCCTTAATTAAAAACAGGAGAAATTTTGTTTATCAGATGGAACATATAGGAGTTGGTTCAATTCCGCTCGTTACAATAATTGCTGTATTTACAGGTGCGGTAGCTGCGTGGCAGGCTGCATATCAATTAAAGGGAATTGCTCCGCTCTCGTTTCTTGGAACAGCTACAAGCAGAGCAATTATAACAGAGCTTGGTCCGGTTCTTACAGCAATAGTTATTGCCGGCAGAGTAGGCGCATCTATTGCGGCAGAACTCGGTTCTATGAAAGTTACAGAACAGATTGATGCGCTCGATACTATGGGAATTAGTCCTGTACGTTTTTTAGCAACTCCAAGATTTTTTGCCGCAATTATAATGATGCCGGTTCTTGTTGTTTTTGCTAACTTAATTGCAATTATTGGTGCATATTTTATTTCTAATCTGTTTCTTGGAGTCTCCTTTAATGTATCTTTTGAATCTGTTAGAAGGTACTTCGAATTCAGTGATTTACTTTTTGGGTTAACAAAAGGAATGATGTTTGGCGGTGTAACAGCTCTGCTTGGGTGTCACATTGGTTTAAAAACCGAAGGCGGGGCAGAAGGAGTTGGCAATTCTACAATCCGTTCATTTGTTCTCAGCTCGGCAATGATACTTATATTAGATTATGTTATGTGGACGTTAATATTCTGATATTTTTTTGTGCTTTATTTTTATGAATAATTATAATAGATTTAGTTCAAAACTTATTATAATGTTTAATGTATACTTGCCGCCAAAAAAGATTTTTTGACCTCCTGCTTACCATTCCACTTATTATTCTTACCCTTCCAATTCAATTATTCATTTTCATTGTTCAGCTGATCACATTAAGAGAGAACCCCATTTTTATTCAGGACCGCGGTTTAACATTAGAGAAGTATAAATTCCGGATGATTAAATTCCGTACAATTAAAAGCTCCGCATCAAAACCTGATAACACTAATAGAACAATTTTAATTTCAGAAAATGAATTATATCTAAATCCGTTTTTAAGGTGGCTTAGGTATACAGGTTTGGATGAATTGCCTCAATTATTTAATATACTTGCCGGACAAATGAGTGTTGTTGGTCCCCGCCCATTAATGAGAGAAGAACTTACAATCATTAAAAATAATTTTCCTGATCAATATGAAAAACGGAACGTGATAAATTGTAAACCCGGTCTAACAGGTGTATGGCAGATATTTGGCGATAAAAATTATGGAATAAAGAATTTGGTAGAGCTCGATACCTTTTACAATGTTAATAGATCTTTCTGGCTGGATTTGAAAATTGTCCTTTACACTTTTGTAATTATGACAAATGCTATGAATTCGAAATCGATTGCATCGCGCCTAAACATTCTTGAAGATGTTATTACAATTTCTCCTTCCACGGATGAAACTAATAATACAAACGGAACAATAGTTTTAATTGATTCGCCAAAAAAAATAAAAAAATATCAAATCAATCTTCCTGTAGAATGGTGGTATGTAAATGATAGTATTACAACTTCTAAAAACAAATTTACCCATCTGCGGGTTGTAGAATTCAGAAAGGAAGCAAATAACTAAACCTGAAAAAATTTTAGGTGAATTATGGTACAGAAAAAAAACAACCGGTTTATCTTTAACGTTGTTAATAATTCTCCAGAAGAACTAATCGAAATTAAAATTCCCGAAAACTGGTGGCAGTCACAAAATACCTACTTTCCTCAAAAAACTAAATCATTAAAAATCATTGAGATTAAGAATAGACGGGAAAGGGAACTGTTTTCCAATCAATTTCCAAGTTGGGATATTAAGAATGGAGACTATCTAACCAACGATATTTCTTCAAAAATCCCGATCTCCCCAGAGCTGAGAAGAAAAATTCAGATCTATACATTTACTCTAATTTTATTCCTATCCGGATTCTTTTCCTGGTTTGCTGCTTATCTTGTATCAAAAATATGATGATTTTACTTGCACAATAATTTCATACAATCTATTTTGTGCTCGTAAATAATAGTCCTCTATCGCATTTGGAAAAGTGAAAGACATTGGGGCTTACGCACAAAAATAAACCGTCAATAATTTTAAAAGTTTTTTCTACTTCAGAATTTTTTTATTACACTATTCAAAAGTTTTATAAACTTCCTATTCCTCATTTAATCTAAGTTTTCCTCTTCAGTACAAACCCTATAATTAATTTAATAACAATATCAGCGGAGATTTTATGTCCGAGTTCGTTAAAAACTTAATGTCGCAAGTAAAAGCTAAAAATCCTAGTGAACCAGAATTTCACCAGGCAGTCTACGAAGTAGCGTCTTCTCTTTCTTTAGTTCTAGAAAAACATCCTGAGTACCGCAAAGAAAAAATCCTTGAACGGATAATTGAACCCGAACGGGTAATAATGTTTAGAGTGCCCTGGGTTGATGATCAGGGCGAAGTTCAAGTTAACCGTGGATTCCGAATCGAAATGAATAGTGCAATTGGTCCTTATAAAGGCGGTTTAAGATTTCACCCTTCGGTAAATCTCGGAATCTTAAAGTTCCTGGCGTTTGAACAGGTATTTAAAAACAGTTTAACCACACTTCCAATGGGCGGCGGAAAAGGTGGTTCGGACTTCGATCCAAAAGGAAAAAGCGACGGAGAAGTGATGCGCTTTTGTCAGAGTTTTATGAGTGAACTCTTTAGGCACATTGGCCCGGATACCGATGTTCCCGCCGGCGATATAGGTGTAGGCGGAAGGGAAATAGGTTATTTGTTTGGTCAATACAAAAAATTAAGAAATGAATTTACCGGTGTATTAACGGGTAAAGGATTAAACTGGGGCGGCTCTCTTATAAGACCCGAGGCAACAGGTTACGGCGCCGTTTATTTTGCTGCCGAAATGTTAGCAACAAGAAATCAAACCCTTGAAGGAAAAAAATGCCTCGTCTCCGGAAGCGGTAACGTTGCGCAATTCACTATAGAAAAAATTCTGCATCTTGGAGGTAAACCGCTTACTATTTCAGATTCTAACGGCTACATATACGACGAAGCCGGAATTGATTATGCTAAACTTAAATTTATAATGGATTTGAAAAATGTACGCAGAGGCAGAGTTAATGAGTATGCAGATAAATTCAAAACAGCAACCTACGTTGCATTAGACCCAAGCGTAGATTCAAACCCATTGTGGAATCACAAAGCAGATTGTGCATTCCCTTCGGCTACACAAAATGAAATAAACGGAAAGGATGCAGCTAATTTACTTAAGAATGGAGTCTATGTTGTTTCTGAAGGGGCAAATATGCCTTCTACAATTGAAGCTATTGAGCAATTCCTTGATGCAAAAATTCTTTATGGACCCGGTAAAGCTGCAAATGCCGGAGGAGTCTCTACTTCTGGTTTAGAAATGTCACAGAATAGTCTGCGTCTATCATGGTCAAGAGAAGAAGTTGACCAGAGATTGCACAACATTATGAAAAGCATTCACAAAACATGTGTTGAAACTGCTGCTAAATATGGAACACCCGGCAATTATGTTAACGGTGCAAATATAGGCGGTTTTGTTAAAGTTGCGAATGCAATGTTAGATCAGGGTATTGTTTAAAATCCTATCGTAATAAATGTGGCTGTCTCAAAAGTAGTTTATCTAAAAATTGATCTGCGGAAATCTGTTAAATCCGGGCTATAAGCACGCTATTTAAGATAAATAAATACTTTTGAGACGAGCCGGTTTACTTTTGCAACTTCAAATTTATTTCTTCTACAATAAATGAAAAATAGCTGAACGAATATGGAGCCGGTTAAATTTAACAAAGAACTGATTGAAACCAGCAGATACTCAAAGTATCAGGATTTTCATAACCTAATGCAATTCCGCGTAAGGGATATTCTTCTTGTCTCCAGCTTATACGATTCTTACATCTTCGAAGAAGATAACCGTTTGTACGAACTGATAAGACAGGAATACCAGCTGCTTAATCTTAGTCATTCCCCGGAACTCGTCCAGGTCTCATCTGGTGCAGAAGCATTTAGAATGATGGACGAAGATAGACACTTCGACCTCATAATTACGACAATGCACATCGAAGATATGTCTGTAATTACATTTGCAAAAAAAATGAAGGAATCTGGAATAGATATTCCGATTGTTCTGTTAGGTTACGATAATAGAGAAATGATTGAACTAATTTCAACTAGAGATATTTCTGTATTCGATAAAGTTTTTATCTGGCAAGGTGATTATAAAATAATTCTTGGCATCATTAAATTTATTGAAGACAAAAAAAATGTTGAACAAGACACAAAGAAATTTGGCGTTCAATCCATAATCCTTGTAGAAGACAGTATTAGGTTTTATTCATCTTACTTGCCGGCAGTTTATACTGTAGTACTCAAACAATCTCAAAGTTTATTATCCGAGGGCATAAACCTCTCTCACAAATTCCTTAGAATGCGGGCACGTCCAAAAATTCTTCTCTGTTCAAATTATGAAGAAGCATGGAATTATTTTGAAAAGTATGAAGAGTATATACTTGGAGTAATTTCCGATATTGATTTTCATAAAGAAGGCAGACCGGATGCAAAAGCAGGTATACAATTTGCCAGTAAAGTGAAAGAGCGTCAGCAGGATATTCCGGTTATTTTACAATCGAGTCTGCTTGAAAACGAAAAACTTGCAGCTTCTGCCGGGGCTTCATTTTTATTGAAAGACTCGCCTACATTGCTTGAAGATTTGCGAAAGCTGATGGTAAAATATTTCAGTTTTGGTGATTTTATTTTCCGGCTGGAAAATGGCGACGTTGTTGGGCGAGCATCCAACCTAAATGAATTAGAAGAGGAACTGAAAAAAGTACCCGAAGAAAGTATTCTTTATCACGCTTCAAGAAATCATTTTTCAAATTGGCTTAAAGCCCGAACGGAATTTTGGCTGGCGCATCAATTACGACCGAAAAAAGTGACAGATTTTAATTCCACACAGGAATTGAGAAGATTGCTTATCGACTCGGTTAAAGAATTCCGCAAATCAAGGCAGATTGGTGTTATATCGGATTTTAGCAAAGATACATTTGATGAAACCACAACATTTGCGAGAATAGGCGGCGGGTCACTTGGCGGAAAAGCACGTGGATTAGGATTTGTTAACCGGTTATTAAGCGATTTCAACATTAGAAACCGTTTCGAAAATGTAAAGATATTTGTTCCACCTGCTGTTGTTCTTGCAACTGATGTGTTCGATCAATTCATTAGCGATAATAACTTGCTTGAATTTGCTCTAAAGTGTAATGATGATAAAGAACTGAAAGACCGGTTTTTCAAAGCCAAGAAGTTTCCTGCATATGCTTTAACCTCGTTAGAAGATTTTTTAGAGCTTGTTAAAGATCCAATTGCGGTTCGTTCGTCAAGTCTTTTGGAAGATTCCCAAGGACAACCTTTTGCTGGTGTTTATGAAACTTTTATGCTTCCTAATAATTATCCCGATATTAAAATAAGAATTAAACAGCTTTTGCATGCTATAAAAAGAATATACATGTCCATCTATTTTCAAAGGTCTAAAGATTATATCAAAGTAACCACATACCGACTTGAAGAAGAAAAGATGGCTGTAATAATTCAAAAGATTGCTGGCACTAATTGTAATGGAAAATATTATCCAGAATTTTCTGGTGTTGCAAAATCTTATAACTTTTATCCAAATCCCCCGCTCAAATCACACGATGGAATTGTTTCTGTTGCACCGGGGTTAGGAAAATATATTGTTGATGGCGGAATTGCATTCAGGTTTTGTCCTAAATATCCACACCATATTATACAATTTGCCACTATCAATGATTTATTGAATTATTCTCCACACGAATTCTTTGCTCTGGAATTGAATGAAAGCCATCCGAAAAAAAATATTAATGAAGATAATCTTGTTAAGAAATATAATCTTTATGAAGCTGTTAAAGACGGTACTCTTAATTTAACCGGCTCTACTTACTCTATAGATAATAATAGTCTTTACGATGGAACTGAAAGAGAGGGAACAAAGTTATTTACACTTGCACCTATTCTAAAGAATAAAGTTTTTCCATTACCCCAAATTTTATCTCTGCTGTTAGATATGGGCAGCTGGGGTACAGGTTCTCCTGTGGAGATAGAATTTGCTGTTAAGTTAACTGTGCCGGAAGGAAAACCAAAAGAGTTCGCACTATTGCAGATGCGACCGCTTGTTATTAGCAACGAAATTGAAGAACTTGAGTTGGATTCATATGAAAAAGAATTATTAATAGGTAAGAGCAATCAGGTTCTTGGGCATGGTGTAATGAATGATATTAAAGATATTGTGTTTGTCGACTTAAAAAAGTTCGATCGTAAACATACTATTAAAGTTGCCCACGAAATTGCGCAATACAATGCCCATTTGCTGAAAGAAAAAACACCTTATTTGTTAATTGGAGTTGGACGATGGGGAACATTAGACCCTTGGCTTGGAATTCCTGTTACATGGGAAATGATAAATGGAGCGCGGACAATTATCGAATCGAAC
>DYHC01000039.1:9295-10775 GCA_020724325.1 Melioribacter roseus | reverse complement strand
GCGTGTTTCTACAGTTATGTTATATTTTGCGGATCCGGGTTTAATTTTGCTGCCATCATAAAACTTATATTCGTTAACAGAGTCTGTTGCAATTTTCTTAGGTAATGTTACAGTATTAATATCTACTGTAATAGCTTCTAATTTGTTTTTGATAGCATCTCTTACATCTTCTTGAACTCTGCCATTTAAGTGTTTAGCAAAGAATTGCTCCATTGCAACAACCATAGCCAAACGATTTTCTAGTCCGGCAAATCCATGTCCTTCATCCGGAGCTACCATATATTCAACCTGTCTATTCAAATCTCTTAAAGCAATTACAATTTGGTCTGATTCTGCTTTTTTAACGCGTGGATCGTTAGCACCTTGAACTACATAAAGCGGAGCTTGAATATTTGCAGCCGAGTTAAGAGGCGATTGTTTTATTAGCATTTCAAGTTCTTCAGGTTTCTCCATATCACCAACACGAATTGCAAATGTTTTCTTTATCGGAGCCCAGTAAGGAGGAATTGAGTTTAAGAGAGTAATTATATTGGATGGACCAACAATGCTGAAACCACACGCATAAAGTTCTGGAGTAAATGCAAGTCCGGCTAATGTAGCATAACCGCCATATGATCCGCCAGAAATAGCAACGCGTGCCGGGTCAGCGATTCCCTTATTAATAAGATATTTTACTGCATCTGTAATATCGTGCTGCATTGAACCTGTGCCCCATTGCTTATTGCCGGCATTCAAGTATTTTTTTCCATATCCTGTTGAACCCCTAAAGTTTGGTTGAAATACTGCGTAACCTCTGTTAGCAAGAAATTGTACATAAGGACTGTAACCCCAGAAATCACGTGCCCATGGTCCTCCATGAATAAACATTACTACCGGAAGTTTTTTATGTTCAATACCTTTAGGAAGTGTTAAGTAACCGTGAATTGTCTTTCCATCTCTTGCTTTATAACTAACGGGTTCCATTGGTGCTAAATACTCTGTAGGAAGATTAGGTCTTGATTTGTATAGCAATTCAACTTTGCCGGCTTTTTTATCAAACAAGTAAGTTGAGCCGGGGTCTACATCTCTTGATACATTAACAATCCATAAATTTTCATCTTCAGTTGATGAGGTAAAATTTATGTCTCCTTCAGGTAAAAGTTTTTTTAATGTATTAAATACATTTTCAAATTCTTTTGTTTTTGGATATACTCTTCTCTTAGCGCCAATATAGACTGTAGCAATTAACTCATCTGTTTTTTCAGAAAAAACCGCTGTAGCAATATCTACTTCATTCATCGGATCTTTTTCAACAAATTTTGTTTTACCGGTGTTAAGATCGAACAATAATAATTCAGTTTTATCAACGTTATCGCCTTTGTTGGATATCAAATAAAAACTTTTACCATCTGGAGTAAACCTTACTGGATTAGCAGCTTCTTCGCTTGTTACATTATAGATAGATTCAAGCTTGTCGCCGTTTAATTTCAATATCTCCGAT
>DYHC01000039.1:0-9285 GCA_020724325.1 Melioribacter roseus | reverse complement strand
CGTCTTCGGTTTGGCGTATTCCTATTCTTAAATCTCCGTTAAGGTCGGTCATCCATCCGGCTATATTATCATCGTTATTACGGATAAGAGTCCTTTCACCTGTAGAAATCTTTAACTTGTAAACATCATGAAGCTGAGGATTTCTGTCGTTAATTCCAATAATCATTTCATCAGGTCGTACTTTTGGTAAATCAATAATCATCGCCCGTACATTATCCAGCGGTGTTAGGTCTCTTGCATGGGGAACCGGGTCTCCTTTTTCTGTAGGGTCTACGGCATAAATCCTATAGTTTTCGTTTCCACCCTGGTCTTGGACGAAAAGAACATATTTACTATCATTTGACCAGAAGTAATTACCAATGGGTCGTTTTGTATCTGCTGTTAAAGGACGAGCTTCTTCAAACTTCTGGTTTCTTTCTTTAACCCATATATTTCTAACACCGTTATAGGGTTTAAGAAATGTGATATACTTTCCACTTGGCGAACTTTGGGCACCGGCTAATTCTGGATCGCCAAAGAAAATTTCACGATCAATTATTGGAGGAAGCTGTGCAAATATTACTGAAGAAAAAAGAATCATAAACAATCCTAAGGTTAGTTTTTTCATATTAACCCCTATTAATTAAGAAATGTTTTTATTTAACATGCAATAGTATAAAAAAGTTTTTGATTATTACTCTTGCGGATTAAATTCTACTCAAAAAAATATTCCACTAAGCGTAAAATAATACTCTTTTTAGATGTAGCATAGTTCGTTATAGTTAGATAATAAAAGTCTCTTTATTGTGGGCAGAGTCTCCCGTTATGCGGGAGAACCGCCGACAGAAGGATTCCTTTAAAAAAGAAAAGCAAGATTTTATTCTTGCTTTGTATTCCTGCTTAGTTTGTGGGCAGAGACGGAATCGAACCGCCGACACAAGGATTTTCAGTCCTTTGCTCTACCGACTGAGCTATCTGCCCATTAATTTTTCGTGGGACAAATCTATACAAAATGAGATAAAAATCAAAACATCAATGATGGTTATTATTCGAAAAAAGTAAGCTGCTTTCTGTTATACTCAATCTTCTCTTCATGTTCCAGCAGCCATTTTTTACGCCATATACTTCCAGAGTATCCAACCAATTCTCCACTACTGCCAATAACACGATGACATGGAACAAGCAGAGCAATTTTGTTTTGTGCATTAGCATTCGCAACCGCTCTAATCTTGTTCTTATTTCCCAGCTTAGCAGCAAGGGATAGATATGAAATAGAATTTCCGAATTGAACAGAAATTACTTCATACCAGACAAGTTTTTGGAAAGAAGTTCCGTGTAGATTCAGTTCAACATCAAAGACTTTCCTTTTACGATCGAAGTATTCATTTAATTGCAGCTTGCATTTATTTATAATAGGGTTTTTAGAAAATTGTTCTTCAGCATTTTCATCTATAAAGAAAACATCTGTTAAACCCTTTTCCGATGCTCTTAAACAAATAGTTCCAATAGGGGAAAAAAAATAATCAATATGAGAAAATAAATTATTCATTTTGAGCAGAGTAGTGTGCTACTTTACCAGTAGTCTTTTAAGAACATCTATAATTTTATCGCGTAGGAGTGGTTTAGGAATAAAATCAGAAAATCCGGCAGCCATAAAATTATCACGCGCACCTGGCTGAGTATAGGCTGTAGAGGCAATAATTGGTATATCCTTATGTCCGGGCATTTTTTGAATAATTCTAAGAGCATCCAATCCGTTGTATTCGCCCTGAAGATTAATATCCATTATAATTACATCGAACCGTTTTGTTTTAAGCAGTGGCAAAGCGGCTTCAAAACTTGGGGCAACTTCAATGCTCTTCAAATCACGCATCTGATTCTTAAATAGAATTTGTGAATCAACCTGGTCTTCAAAATAAAGAACACTTAGTTGAGATAAATCGAGTTCCTGGAACTTAGGGGTAATGTGGGGTTTTTCTGATTCAGAAATAGATTTTTTACTATCAGATTTGGAATCCTGAAGAGCGGGTTGAACACTCTCAAGTTCGAAGGCAGTCTTTTCATTTATCGTAAATTTAACCGGGAATGTTAAACCGAATTCAACCGCTTCGCCTTCTTTCATAATTACATGTTTTTCAACAGAGAGGAGGTCTATTAGCCGATTGGAAAGGCGTAATGAAAATCTTGAGAATCCATAATTTCTTCTAATCACAGATTCTTCGTCAGAGAATACATCATTAAAACCTTTAAGAAGATAAGGAGTAATAGCTTTTTTAGTATCTTTAATTGAAACAACAATTGTATTTTCATCGATACTGGAAGCAGATAAATAAACTACACTTTCTTTTGTAATTTGAACTGCAATTTTTACAAACAAACTAATAAGGGAAATAAATTTTTGCTTGTCACTTTCAATTGTTAGTGAAGAAGATATTTTTCCATATTCAAGCTCAACTTTCTTCGATTCGCATAATTTCTTAGTATTCTCTTTAACAGAATTAATTGTATCAACAAACTTAATAACTTCCGGTTTGAACTTAACAATCTTTTGCTGAAGAGCAGAATACTCAACCGCATTATCCATAATTTGCAGCCACAGTTTCTGATTTTCTTTAATAATATCTACTGCTTCTTTCTGTTCTTCTGTAGGCGACCCAATACTTTCCCAAAGTTCCTGTGCAAAACCAAGAATTACATTAATTGGAGTTAATAATTCATGAAACATGTTGGAAAGAAAAGGAGCATCTATTTTTTCTGCACCTTCATCTTCTAATTTTTTAATGTCGCCGTTATCAGTTTTTTCTTCTAACGGTTTTAATATTATAGAATAGCTTTCTATTTCGCCATTAAAATCTTTTATAGGAGATGCAATTACAATCGATTTGAACAACGAGCCAGAAGGTTTCTTAAATTCAAGTTCAAGAGAGGTTGTTTTTAACATTCCGCTGTGAAAAATATTTTTGTTTACCTTTGCACGATCGTCATCGGAAACAAGCGAAATAAAAGGTCGTAATTCAAGGTCTTTTCTTGAATAACCAATTTTTCTGGAGACTTGCTCGTTAGATGTTAGTACAAATCCGTCTTTATCAGTAATTAATATTAAATCGCTAGTATGATCATACACCGACTGCAGCAGCTGCATCTTTTTCTTTTCTTCAATATTATCACTTACATTCTTAATAACGTTTAGGTGACCTTTTTTACCTTTATACTCAACAGTAGTTCTTGTTAATTCAACAAATAATGAAGAGCCATCACTTTTCTTATGACGCCATGGACCCGGGCTAAATGTTTTACTATCAGATGATTGAATTAATGTTTGAATATCTTCCGGCGCATATAGATCAGTTAGATCCATGTTGAGAAAATCGTTTCGTTTATAGCCGTACATTTTTAAAGCAGCTTCATTCGCTTCAAGGAATTTTAAGTTCTCTAAATCATAGATAAACATAGCATCAGGAATATTATTAAGCAGTGAGTCGTATAATTGAGCTTTGTTTTCATTTAAAATCTGTAATTCATTTTTAGGAGTGAATACAATACTAGCGCCGATGTTATTATCATTTTCATCAAATAATTTTTCGATAACAATTTCAACAATAAGATTACCCTTCTCTTCAAAAGTATATGTGAATTCCAATTTCTCTTTAATGGAATTATCGCTTAAATATTCGTCATACTTTTTAACAAAACCTTTCTCAAAGTATTTGTTCAACTCGGATTTTAAAATATCCTGTCGATCCTGCAAAGGCATTAGTTTTAATAACTGATTACTGTAAGCTGTTATTTTATTTTCTCTATCAGTAATTAAAATTGGAAGCGGAAGAGTTTTGAAAATATTTGTACTCACACTAGTAGAAAGTTCTTCCTGAATTGTATTATCCAGTACTCGAGAAAAACCAATAATTGCAACTGTTTTATTATCAAGGTCGCATATCGGGAATTGAATAACCTGCATTCCTTTTTTCAGATCAGGAGTTATAGGGGTTGATGAACTATCGATGACTAATGAATTTGATGAATCTTCAATATACTGGTTAATAGTTTTAAATAATGTAATTAGGTATTTGGGTAAATAGTCCAGTTCATTTTTACCTTCAAGTTGAGCAGAAGTAAAGCCAAGTGTTTTTGAATATTTTTCATTAACTAAAATAAATTTACCGCCAGGTTCTTTAATCCAGAAAAAAATATCGAGTTCGTTAATTTCCTTTTGAAGTTTAGCTTTTTCAATAAATGTAAACGGGTAAGTAAGTTTAATTTTATTAATGATGGAAAGAATTCTCTTGTCGCCGGTTAGCTTTTCAATTTCATTTGAGGCAATAATAAATTTTTTTGTTTCATCGGCACTTTTTAATTCAGAAGCAGGACTAAAGCAAACAATAAAATAGATGTTATTTTCACTTTTAAGCGGAGAAAAAGTTATTTCAATTTTTTTTACTTCACTTCCAAATTTCAGTTCAATAACATCTTTTACGGCAATCTCATATTTTCTTGAATCAATAAATATTTTTTGCATTATAAGCAAATTCTGCTCATCAAACAGATCAAAAAAATTAATCTGCGGTGCTGCAGAAATTATTTTTTTAACCTCGGAATTAAGTGCAATTATTCGACCAGATTTATCAATAATAACACTTGGTAGGTCCAAGGATTTATTGATTCCAGTTTTTATGTTTCGCAAATCATCCATTTGGAAAAAACTTCCTTATTGAACAAGGATTTGAACAGTATTCGAGTAAGGCGTATAAGTTCTTGTTCCTAATGATTGTCTTACTCTGTAATGATAAGTATTACCTCTTTGCACGGTAGCATCAGTTGCAGTTTTTGTATCGGCTGGAAGTTTAAGAAGCTCCTGAAATTGACCATTACCGGTTCTTCGTTCAACAATAGTTTCTTTTTCAAGTGTCGTATTATCATCCCATTTAAGGTTAACAACATTAATTCCCAATGAAGCGCTTAAGTTAGAAGGTCCGGCTACATCAGTATAGTAAGTAGAAATTGAGACTTCATTAGAATAACCGCTTATGGAAGTATTGGTAAAAAACGCTACTCTGTATTTATAACCTGTACTAGGAGAAACCGAATTATCCTGGTACTCTTCTGTATTAGGCGGAACAATAGCAATTCTCTTAAATTCAGTTGTAAACGGGTCTGTTCTTTCAACAATAAACCCGGATTCATTAACGGCAAAATCAACCCATTTAAGATTTACAAGTGAAGAACCAATAGCTTCGGCAGAAAGATTCCAAGGTCCTCCGGCAATATTGGAAGTAGTAACTTCGTTGCTGAACTCGGAAAATCCGGAATTATTATATGCTCTTAATTTATAGTAATAAACTACAAAAGCAGATAATCCGCCATCGGTCGTACTTATAGTGTTTGCAGGAAGCGTTTTAATCCTTCGGTAAGTGCCGCCGCCTTCATCCTTTCGCCATAATTCAAAACCGGTTTCATTGGTAGATTCATCATCCCACAATAAACTGACTGAAAAATCATTTAGCTTTGCCAGGAACAGATTTTGAGGTGCATTAGGAACTTTATCTTTTACATAGATATTTTCCTGAGTCTTACTCTCTTTTGATCTTCCATTCTTATTGTAAACCTTTACTGAATATTTAATTCTTGCACCTAGAAAAGTAGAATCTGCTGTTAGATAAATTTTAGGATTGGTTCCATCGGTATTCTGTTCATACCTCTGAACAAATTTTCCGTTTAAATATATTTCGTAGAAAGATAAACCTTGTCCACCCGTTCCATCTGCAGCTTGGTAGGTAATTTCATTCTTTCCAATTTTTACCGTGTCGTTAGTTAATGGACTGAACACTTCAATAGTAGGAGTAGTTGACTGTTGAACATCAGTTAAAGATTCAACGCAACTAACAAGGAAGAGAATGCTTACTAACCATAATAACTTGCCTACTAATTTTACCATGTCTAATTGTGTTTGCTTAAAAGTAAAGTTTATCTTTTTCTAATAATAATTTAAGAAATACTTTTGAGTAATAATAATCGGTTAATCGAAAATAGAATAATAACATTTGAAACCTGGAAAAGAGCGGCTGGTAAATGTGAAAAGTAGTTATACTTGCCATTAAGATAAATCAGTTAAGGATGCGTTTATTTTGTTACAATTCTATGTTATCAAAATCTACTAGTAAAGAGCGTGTTTCATTAGGTTCCATTTTATCGATATAGAAATATATAGTCTGCCCTTCGTTTTTTAGTTCGTACCTTGGGATCTTAGTATTAATTATATCCGATGATACGTTAACATTTCTTACTTTCTTATTTAGATTTACTTGAACAACAAGTTCTTGGGTAACATTATCGCTAGGATTAGTAAACTCAATTGCAATTCTTCGTTTACTTCTAGTATCGTATCGTACTTCAACACCCTGTCTTCTGTTCCACCAGTCTTTAAGCTGGTTAAGGTTTGTAATCCACATATTTTTATTTTTAGCGTATCTTAATACATCGCGGATTACAGATGCATATTGAGGTTGAAGCTGGAACTCTGAATGAACCTTAAATACGTATAAACCTCCTTCAAAAAGAATTCTATCAATATCTTCCTCATAGGTATAAAGTTGAAAATCTGTATTTGTTAAGCCGTAGTTCTTAACAATTTCAATATCATCTCGTGCTGTCTTAGTAATAATCATTATCGATTTATTATTTCTGATTCTAATTTCCGGAACAGATCGATCGGTTAATGAATCTGTTAAAAGAAAATCGATATTCTTTGCAGCCATTGCTTGAAGCGTGTTATCATCGTAATAACCATTTAACGGCATAATAGATTTTACCGCTTTACCCGATATTTTGCTTAGTGTATCTATAACAAAACCAATATTAGAAAACTGAGTCTCTTTAGTGAATAATTTGTTGATTGTATCCTCCGGAGATTCAATAAATCCGATGTCTATAATAGCACCGATATCTCCTTTACCAGATAACGATTTTAGTAAGCCAGGATTTCTAATTCCAACTTCAGCATCAAGAAAAAATGTTGCCGGAAATTGGGAATAACTAACTAAGTTACTTATGTTGAATATGTTTCCGGCGTTTTCTTTAAGTGTAGGTACAAAAAGTAATGCGCCTTCATACGGAGCCGGCCAATCTTTTATAAATGCTGTTGGCTGATAGGTAAGCCAATTTAGAGAATTGTTAAAAAGTTTTTCGAAATAAATATAATCCTGTTGAACACCCAGAACAGAATTCAATTCGAAACCGTACCAAACAAACCGCCCTTTGCCATAGTTGCCATAAGCAATTCCTGCACTTTTGGAAATTTCTTCACGAACTAACCCTGCTTCTCTCCTAAAATCATACCAAAAACTAACCTGTGTAGTTCGCGGTTCAAGAACCTCTGCATAAATTGGTCTGTCCCATGTTGCAATTTTGAGAGCATATCCGGTCGGAATTCCTGCTGTTATAGGCAGACTGCCTCTAAGAGTATGGACTTTATAAGATTCTTCGGGTTTTATCTCACGATTAAATTTCATTCCAAAAACTTCAGTAAAGAATTCCCATCCGCGCCATTTACCTTCATCGGAAAAAGTTGCCGGTCCCCCAGATACAAAAAGACTGCCTCCGTTTTCTAAATATTTTTTTAATTGAACAATCTGTCGATCGCTTAAAGATTTTGAACCGGGAAGAATAACAACTTTGTAACTTAAATGTTGACCTAATTCAATATCCTGATCTGCAATAACATCAAATTCCGTCCTGGCACCTTTAACATATTTTTTCCATGTATCAACATTATCTTTAAGCCATGTACTCCCAGATGGAAGCATATTTTCAGTGTAACGTGAATAAAGAATTGCAGCTTTGCCGGACTTTTCTTTACCAGATATTAACTGCAGATTTTGGTTGGTAGGTAAAATTTCTTTAATCTCATAACTTCCGTATATATTACGGACTATTAACAGGAATACAAGAATACCGGTAATTAATAAAACCAGACCACTTAGAAAAATAATTAAATAATTTACTCTAAGTCCTTTAAATTCTTTTACCGCCACCTTAAATTATCCTCTTGTTTTTTCTCCTTACTACTTGGTTCAACATATCCTTCCTTAGTATAACGCATAAACTTCTTTTTTGAGGCAGATTTTTCAGAGTCAGATTTTCTAACATTTTCACCGGTAGTTCTTTGATACCGGCTTCCCTCTGAATAAGAAGGCGCATTACCAACATAAGTAGGTCTAAGTTCAGGACCCCTTGCCAATTCCTCTTTACCACCATAAGTAGGTTGGCGTTGATATTCATAAGATTCCTGGTGCGGTGCTACAACCTCAAAAGTTCTGCGTTCCGGAGTAATTGCACGCTGTTCAGCAGCAAGAGGTGCGGGTGCTATTAGTTCGGCAGGAATTGCAGCCGGTTGTGGTGCTTGTGCCAATACACCTTTTCTTTCTCTCACTTTATATAAAATATATGCTCCTACTGCGAGTATGAAAGTTGATATAGTTGCAACAAGAATGATTAATGATAGTATTGGAATTAATTCCATAGTAACCCCTAATAAAAATTTTTATTTTGTAGCCGCTGTACCGGGAACAGAACTTGTATTTACTGCGTATTTGCTAAGTCCGGTTCTTTCTAATTTACCCCATGTCATTCTAAAACCAAGAAATTCTTCTATTGTTGCCATCGCTTTTGTAACATCAATCAGCAATATGAATACTAATCGGTATATAATTGCATAAGGAACTAATCTAAACTCTTCTTTTTCTGCTGCGATACAATATACAGCAGACATTAAATCGAGGACAGCAATTCCAACCCACCATAAAAAGAGTGTAATGTGAATTCCATATAAGAGAGCAACGAGAATAAAATAAAGATTAACAAATATGTTCATTGCCGGCCAAATTAGTGCTTCGTAAAACATGGACCACATAATAAAACTGTTATTGAAATTTACTGTAGGATTATACAAATATCTTTTATGTTTCCTAATAGCTTGTAAAATTCCTCTTGTCCAACGATATCTTTGTTTCAGAAGCTGGTAAATTGAAACGGGCGCTTCGGTATAAGCAATGGCATTTGGTTCATAAATTATTTTCCAACCTTTAGCTAATATTTTTAATGTAACATCAGCATCTTCAGCGAATGTATCGCTTGAATAGAAACCCGCATCTCTTAAAGTTACTTTTCTAAAGACGCCTATTGGACCGGGAATTATATTTACCATTTGTAAGAAACCCTGAGCACTTCTTGCCAAATTCAATCCTTCTAAATATTCGAGGGCTTGCAAATCGGTTAAGATTTTTTTTCTATTCTGAACCTTAACATTCCCGG
>DYHC01000038.1:2970-10815 GCA_020724325.1 Melioribacter roseus | reverse complement strand
GGGATTATTGGTTTCATTTCTAAATAGAAAATTTGTTTCTGCCTGGATTGCCGCTTTGTTAATAATAATGTCTATCGGGCTGTACGATTTTTACTTATGGGGATATGATTACGGACATAACTTAAATCCTACCGCACCAATTAAAGTACCCGGTATGAGTTATCAGCCGCCAGTTATAGGGACAAAAAAATTACTAAATATACAGCCACATCTCTTCCGGGGATAGGCAGCTTTATAATTTTTGTTTCCGGATCTATGGCGGCTGCATCTTTTATACTTGATAAAAGAGGAAATAAAGTATTATGAAAAAAATTTTATTGGCAACAATTTTTTTGCTGGTAATATCTATTGCCATTTCCTGTCAGTCCGGACCGGAACCGATAGCGTATGGTGAAGATAACTGCGCCAACTGCATGATGACAATATCCGATCCTAAATACGGATCAGAATTGATATCGGATAAAGGAAAAATTTTCAAGTTCGATTCCATTGAATGCCTTGCAGATTATTCTACAAAAGTTGACTCAAAAACAGTTAGATCTATGTGGGTCACAGACTTTTCTGCTAAAGGAAATTTCCTTAATGCAAAGGATGCAAGGTTTTTAAGAAGCGATAATCTTAGAAGTCCAATGGGACTAAACTTAAGCGCACATAAGAATAACGAGGAATTAAACTTAGTAAAGTCAGAAGTCAGCGGTGAAATTTACAGATGGAACGAGTTAGTAAAATATGTTAAGTCAAAATGGAATTAAATATTGCCGGACGATTCTCCATAATTTATTGTTAATGGGATATCAGAAAAGCATTTCGGTTTCACTTCTGATAATAATTTTCTTTTTATCAATTCCGGTTATCCCGGCTAAATCGTTTCTCGTTGGTTCAAATAATTATTTCAAAACCATACAATCCGTATTAACTGCCGCACAGGATGGCGATACAATACTTGTTGAAAAGGGAGTATACAAAGAAAATACGCTTATTATAAAAAAGTCGGTTAAAATAATCGGGTTAGGATTTCCGGTTCTATCAGGAGAGAATAAATATGAGATAATGAAAATAAAATCTGATGATGTTTTAATAAGAGGATTTCTTTTTAAAGATAGCGGAATAAATTTTATTTACGATAATGCGGCTGTAAAACTGGACAGTGTTAAAAACTGCATAATAGAAGAGAACATATTTTCTAACAACTTTTTTGGAATTTACTTATCCAGAGCAAGCAGCTGTAAGATACTTAATAATAAACTGGAAGCATTTAATACGAAAGAAACTTACTCCGGCAACGGAATACATTTATGGCAGTGCCGCGGCATGATAATTAAGAACAATAAAATAAATGGTCATCGCGACGGGATCTATTTCGAGTTCGTAAAAAATAGTGAAATTGAACAAAACCAAAGCGAAGCAAACTTACGATACGGACTTCACTTTATGTTTTCGGATAGCTGCAGATACGCTCATAATAACTTTACGAAGAACGGCTCTGGAGTAGCGGTGATGTTTACTAAAAATGTTGATATGCACAACAATAGATTCGAATATAATTGGGGCGGTGCGGCGTTTGGACTTCTTTTAAAAGATATTTCGGATAGTAAAATATACCGCAATCAATTTCTGAAAAACTCGTGCGCAATATATTTTGAGGGATGCAACAGGGTTAATACATTCGAAAATAATTTTGCAGAAAACGGGACGGCAATAAGATTAATGGCAAATTCTATGGATAATATTTTTGCAAGAAATAACTTTATAAGCAATTCGTTTGATGTTAGCACAAACAGCACAAGAAGTTATAATTCTTTTGAATTCAATTACTGGTCCGAATACAAAGGTTATGATCTAAATAATGACGGTTTCGGCGATATTCCTTATCGTCCCGTTAAATTATTTTCAATAATTATCGAAAAGAACCGTCCGGCGTTAATTTTATTAAGAAGCTTGTTTGTTGATATTCTTAATGTTGCAGAAAATATTTTTCCTTCACTAACCCCAAAAACTTTGTTGGATATAAAACCAAAGATGAGAAAGTACCTATGATTAAAATTGAGAACTTAAGAAAAAGATTTGGATGGTTAGATGCGCTGATAAATGTTTCCATGGAAATAGAAAGCGGCTCAATTACATATTTAGTAGGACCTAACGCTTCTGGCAAAACAACATTAATAAAATCAATTCTTGGATTAGTGAAGCCAACTAACGGTGCAATATTTTTAGACGGTGAAAGGTTGAACGGAAATTTCACTTACCGTGAAAAGATCGGCTACATGCCACAGATTGCAAGCTTCCCGGAAAATTTAACCGTAGAAGAAATCGTCAATATGATTAAAAACTTACGGGAAAACACAAAAACATACGATTATGAATTAATCGATAAATTTAATCTTCAGAAAGAATTTAAGAAGAGGTTGAAAAATCTATCTGGCGGAACGAGACAAAAGGTTAATGCATGTATCGCTTTCCTCTTCAATCCGCAGTTACTAATACTCGATGAACCGACCGCCGGTTTAGACCCTGTATCAAGCAGCTTATTGAAAGACAAGATTATCAAAGAACACAACAACGGTAAGACAATTATTTTTACTTCGCACATTCTAAGCGAACTGGAAGAACTTGCAGAACAGGTTGTATTTCTACTAGAGGGACAAATCCGGTTTAACGGAACCATAAATAAACTTATCAACTCAACTGAAAAACAGAATTTGGAAAGAGCCATTGCTTCTATTATGACGGGTAACTGAAATGAAAATATTATTCAAAATAATCCTGTATCAAATACATGATATTTCCAGAAGCAGGTGGATTTTATTCTACACAGTATTTTATTTAATACTTACATACGGATTGATTCAGTTTTCTAATGACCAATCTAAAATAATATTAAGCTTGTTAAACGTGGCGCTTATGATTATTCCGCTGGTTTCAATAATCTTTGGAACTGTTTACTTATACAACAACAAAGATTATATAATATTGATTTTATCACAGCCGATAAAAAGAAATATTCTCTACCTGGGTTTATATCTTGGATTAGTAATTCCTCTTGTGCTCAGTTTTTTTATCGGCACGTTAATCCCGCTGGTTTTTTTAAGCCGGGATATTCTGTTTCAAATTCCATTATTATTTTTGTTTATTACCGGATTGTTCCAGACTTCCATTTTTGTTTCGGTCTCTTTTTTAATAGCAACATGGAATGACAACAAGATACTGGGGCTTGGTTTATCAATTTTTGCATGGCTCTTGTTTTCTGTATTGTATGACGGGTTATTATTGTTGATGATAAACGTTTTTCAAAATTATCCGCTGGAAAAAGCATTAATCGGATTTTCGATTTTAAACCCGGTTGATCTGGCAAGAATTTTAGTCACCCTTAAACTTGATGTGGCAGCTCTTATGGGATATACCGGCGCGGTGTTTCAAAAATTTTTTAATACTAACTTAGGAACGGGGATTTCCATTTTTTCATTAACAGCATGGACTATTATTCCATTGATAATTGGTAAAGCAAAATTTTCAAGAAAAGATTTTTAGTATTTACACACACATTATAGGATAACAATGATAAGAGAGATAATTAAAATAGATGAAGAGTTATGCGACGGATGCGGCGTATGCGTTCCCGCTTGTGCAGAAGGCGCTCTTCAAATTATAGACGGCAAAGCTAGATTGATTAGCGATCTCTTCTGCGATGGGCTTGGTGCTTGTATTTCCGAGTGTCCGCACGGCGCAATTACAATCGAAACAAGAGAAGCTGAACCGTATAACGAAGCAATAGTTATGGAAACTATTGCAAAGGGAGGAGCGAACGTAATTAAAGCCCATCTTAAACACTTACGCGATCACAAAGAATTTGAATATTTTGCACAGGCCGTTGATTATTTGAATGACCATAAGATTGCTGTACCCTTACTTGATGATGAAGTAAAAGATAAACAGAATGCCGGCTCGTGTCCGGGCAGTCAACAAAAAACTATTGCGGCAGCCGAAGTATCTGATATCGGAATTAGAACCTCACAATTGACTAACTGGCCAATACAGATGCATCTTATTAATCCGGCAGCTGCATACTTTAGACAATCCGATCTGCTTCTTGCTGCTGATTGTTGCGCCTTTGCATACGGCGAGTTTCACAAGGATTTTATGAAAGGAAAAACACTTTCAATTGCTTGTCCCAAACTCGATTCCAACAAGCAGATTTATCTTGATAAACTGATCACATTAATGAATGAGTCAAAAGTAAAGTCAATAACCGTTATGGTTATGGAAGTTCCTTGCTGCGGCGGATTGGTTCAGCTTGTTTCTCAGGCAAGAGAGTATTCAGAAAATGAAATCCCGGTTAAAGTATTTGTTATTGGAATAAATGGTAATATCGTAAAAGAAGTTGAGCTATAATCAAAAGGTGAATAATGAGTGAACTAATAAACAATCAAAGAAATCGGATTGATCAATTAAAAAGGCTCATCCTTGATTTGCACAGTGGCAGTTCAGTTGAAGAAACAAAATCCAAATTGAAAAAATTGCTTGGAAGCGTTCCTTACGGCGATGTTGTTCGGGCAGAAGAGGAATTAATTGCTGATGGACTTGACCGCGAAGAAGTATTAAAGTTCTGCGACCTTCACACCGAAGCATTAAAAGGAAATATCGATTTAACACTCGCAAAGCAGATTCCAGAAGGTCATCCGGTGGATACGTTCGTCAAAGAGAATAAAGAAATTCAAAAAGTAATTAACGGAATCAAAAATTTGTTTCATGAATTTCAAAAAGGAAATAAACAGGGAAACGCTTCCGATTTGCTTTCGGCGATAAACGAAAATTTCAACGCACTTATGGATATCGAAAAACATTACTTAAGAAAAGAAAATCTGCTGTTTCCTTTCCTGGAAAAGCATCAGATAACCGGACCGCCGATTGTTATGTGGGGCAAACACGATGAAATTAGAGAATTCTTGAAATCCTGTTTTCAGCTTTTTGCTAACAAGGATGATGCTGAGGCAGAGGTTGTTAATGGTTTTATTGAATTAATGTTTTCGCCTACATTACTCGCAATTGAAGAAATGATATTTAAAGAGGAGCAGATTCTCTTTCCGATGTGCATGGATACGCTTACCGAGATTGAGTGGTACGACATTTACCAGCAGAGCGATGAAATTGGTTACTGCTTGTATTCACCGGATACAAAGTGGGAGCCGACTTTTTCAATTAATGAAGCCCCTAAAACTGATTCATCCGACAAAATAAAATTTGAGAATGGAACACTTAACCGAGAAGAGCTGGAAGCTATTTTCAACAGCATCCCGCTCGATATAACATTTGTGGATAAGGATGATAAAGTTAAATTCTTTTCGCACGGAACAGATAGAATTTTCCAGAGACCAAAAGCTGTTCTAGGAAGACAGGTTCAATACTGCCATCCGCCGTCAAGTGTTCATATTGTTAATCAGATTGTCGAGGATTTCAAATCTGGCAGACAAAATTCAGCTAAATTCTGGATTAATTTCCAGGGCAAATACGTTCACATTGCCTATTACGCTGTTAGAAACAATAACGGCGAATACCTTGGAACACTTGAAGTCACCCACGATATTAACGAATACAGAAATATAGACGGCGAAAGGAGAATATTACAATATGACAAGCAATAAAATTGATATTACACCAAAAACTTTAGTAGGAGATTTATTAAATGCGTATCCAGAGCTCGAAGAAAAATTGATAGAAATTGCGCCTGTTTTTAAGAAATTAAAAAACCCTGTTCTAAGGAAAACAATTGCAAAAGTTACTACTCTTAAACAAGCTGCGGTTGTTGGAAATGTTTCTATTTCAGAAATGATAAACCGTTTGAGAAAAGCAGTTGATCAGGAAGAAACTCTGCTAATAGAAGAACCTTCGGCTGTTAAACCAAAACCCGATTGGGTAAAGAACGACAAAATTAAGTTTGAGTACGATGCATCAATAGACCTTGAAAGCGGTATTCATCCTGCTGCAAAGGTTACAAAGGACGTGCTGCAATTACAAGGCGATGAAATCTATCTGCTAATAACTCCTTTTATTCCGGCGCCATTGATTAAAATACTTGAGGATAAAGGGCTTGTTACATTTACCGAGAAGCGTAGTGAGTCCTCTTTTTATACTTATATAAAAATGAATTAGATAAAAATTTCTATTGAAAGTATGAACAAAGAAAAAATGTCTATGCTGAACAGCAAAAATTTTTATAATGAAATATCCGGTTTTTATGGAAAGATGATCGATTTTGAGAAAAATCTGGAGTTGCGTATTGATTCATACAAAAATATTTTTGCGAATCCCGGACGGGTAGCAGATATCGGCTGTGGAATTGGACTCGATTCAATTGCTCTTGCAATAAATGGTCACTCTGTTACTTCTTTCGATCCGTCACCGGATATGATTCAAAAAACAAAAGAGAATGCTATAAAATATAAAGTGAATATTAAACCAAGCATCAATTCGTTTCAATCAATTTCAGGAAAATATAATAACAAGTTCGATTACGTAGTTTCGGTAGGAAATACTATTGCGCATCTATCTTTGAGCGAACTCAAAAACGCCTTCGTCAAAATTTATGAATTGCTTAAACCCGGCGGAAAAGCCTTTCTTCATATTCTTAATTATAGTTTGATAATCCGGGAGAGAAAAAGAATCAATAATATTGCTGTAAGAGACGGGCAGGTAATAATTCGTTTCTATGATTTCGCTAAAACAAAAATTGATTTTAATATTCTGTCATTTCCGGTTAATCAGTCCAAAAATTTCAAACTTGTTCAAACAATTCACTATCCTCACACAAAAAAACAAATCTTGTTTTACTTAAAAAAAGCCGGATTTACCAAAATAAATTTGAGCAATAATTTTAGCGGCGGCAGCCTTGAATTGAAAAGCTCAAAAGATATTTTTATTGAGGCATACAAAAAACAATTATTGTAATTCTTTTCCGCAATAACGGCATACTTTCGCCTTCGCTTTTATTATTTCTGCACAATAAGGACACTCTTTTGTTGCCTCGTTAATTTCTCCGTCAACAGCATCGGCAAATTTAAAGGCTTGTTTATTCATTTGAGTTTCTTTGTAAAGCTCCATTGCGTTCGACAGCGCTTCTTTCAATTTACCGGGATGAGAAATATTTGTATAGCTTGTTTCTCCCATTTCTGCTGCCGTCTGAATCTGAACATCGCCGTAGCCAAATAATCTGCCCAAAATTGTTTGACGGTAGGCAACATTGTTTATTTTATCGATAGGACTTTCTTTCGAGTTAATTGTAAAAACGCCCCTTTCATCAATTACTCTTATATTCGTAACCGCCCAAAGGTCATTCTTCCATGAATAATAACGGAAAATAAAATAAAGAATTGCGAATACAGGTATAAATAAGTACAAATTATTCTTCTCTTCCAGTTTGAAATAGATATAAATAGAAAAAGCAATTAATAAGAGCGCAATGAAAAATGGAACGAGCAGAAAAAACCAATGCTTTCTTGTTTCGAATAAAAGTGTTTCGTCTTTTCTTAAATTTGTTCTCATGTTTCCCTCACAAAGAAATAATTTTTTTGATAGATTTTTCTTTCAATTGTTCTAAAGTTTCTTCGCTTAACATTTTGTATGCTTCATCGCGGAGTTTTCCCCATTTATCGTGCACGGGGCAGGGCTTCTCGGTAGAGCATCCGGGGAATCCGAGAACACAAGATTTGAATACATCCAAACCGTCTATTGCCTCTACAATATCAATCAACTTGATATTAGAGGGACTTTTAGCAAGATAAAAACCGCCCGATTTACCTTTCTTAGATCCAATTATTCCGCTGTTGGTAAGAGTTTGCAGTACCTTTGATA
>DYHC01000038.1:0-2960 GCA_020724325.1 Melioribacter roseus | reverse complement strand
TTAATTCTCTGGATATTTCTTCCGAATTGAAAATAATTTTCTCTTTCTTAATCGAAAGGAAAAGAACCGCCTGAAGACCCAGCTCACAAGATTTGGAAAAGATGACCGTCATAACACTTTATTATTAATATCGATTCGAATTGTTGATTGAAAAATATAAAAAATTTATTAGGATTATATGTAAGCGCTGCGGATTATAATAAGATAATTGATTAGTCAAAAAATGAGCCCGGCTTAGAACCGGGCTTCAAGTTAATTCAGTGTTGCAAAGGGAGGGCTGTAATCATTAAGTGTTATTTCTTCCACTTTAACTTTTATTACTCCTTTCTTAACCATTCCAAGGGCAAAAGCAGTTCCCATCGAAAGGTCTATATCTCTTCCTTCAATAAATGGTCCTCTATCATTTATTCTAACTACTACAGAATTGCCATTTCTCTGATTTGTTATTCGAAGAAATGTACCAAACGGCAAATCTTTATGTGCTGCAGTAAATGCCATTTGATTATATGTTTCCCCGTTAGCTGTTAATTTTCCATGAAATCTAGGACCATACCATGAAGCAATCATGATTCCAAGATTTTCAAAATTAACGTTCGATACATTTGGTTTTGCATCTTTGCTTACAGAAATTTTATCTGCACCATTATTTTCTGATGCTGTTGAATCACTCCAGCTAATAAAGCTGACTGTAGCCAGCAGCAGACTTATGGCGAAGATTAATTTAAACGTACGCAAATATTACCTCTTAATTAGTTGAACATACCTATTAAAATGAGAATAAAGGAAAACTTAGGTTAAAAGAAAAAACCGCTAAATTTTAAGATGTGTGTAGAATCCCGATTGGGCTCTATAGACTTTTTGGCTAAGAGCAAAACTTTGCTCTTGATAGAAATAGCTGCTGATATTCCTTTTATTGCCAAAATCGAATGAGTAAAATGTGGTTTTTTGTGGATCTGTTTCGGAATCCCGTCCAAGAAATCCGGCTAAGACATAAGAATTTGATTCCCACGACAAATTGCCCGGCAATTGCCCGGGGTTTTCTATTCTTAAACTTCCGGCATAGATTATACCCGTACTAAGCAGAACTCCTATTAACAGACAATATGTTTTGAAATAAGTCTTCATTTTTGATAGGCAAAGTTAGTCAAAATATAGTTATTTTTGAAATGGTTATAGAAATTGTGACGTTAGTAACTTTCAAAAACCTTGTTTTTTAGCTGTTTTATGAGGTAGAGCTGAATTTTTTTCAAATATTTTTGTCACAATCTTATTTTATTGGAAGGTTCGCCTTCCAGATCGAAGGAAAAAATCAATCCTAAATCAAAAGAGTATTATTATGAAAATAACTCTTCTACTCTATCTAACTTTAACGGTTAGTCTATTTTCACAAGTTAAAGATTCCATTAAAACATATCGATTGGAAGATATTACAATAAAGGGAATTCTTGCCCTTGAGCCCGAATCCTTCATAAATATAGAGCCAAAGGATTTAAGGAAAGCGGATGCGCGGTCAGTAATTGATCTTGGCAGGAAGATTCCTTCTATTAAAGTGCAAACAAACTCAAGGGGCGAAAGCTTATTTTTCTTTAGAGGTACCGGGGAAAGGCAAATAACTTTGTTCCTCGATGGAACACCGCTAAACATTCCTTGGGATAATAGAATTGATTTAAGCTTTATTCCACCTGGAATAATTGATGGAATTACAATTTTGAAAGGCGTTCCTCCGGCTATTTTTGGTGCAAATGCGATTTCGGGAGTAATAAATTTTAAAACACTCGATCCGGAATTAACTAGTTACAATGGGAATGTATCTTTTCAATTAGGAGAAACCGGCAGTAGAAAATTTGCCGGAAATTTTATGAATAGCACCGGAAAGCTTTCTTATTTAATTGCCGGCACAATCAACAACTCCGATGGTTTTAAGCTGCCATCGTCATTTAGTAATTCTGCTAATCCGGGCAGAAACCGGCTGAATAGTTACCTTCATTCGAAAAACATATATGGCAAGCTCAATTATCAGTTTAACGATGAATTTAAAAGCGGCTTGTTTTTTTCTTATATAACAGCAGAAAAAGGTGTTCCGCCCGAAATTGGTGTTTCTAATCCACGCTACTGGCAATATCCTGATTGGAAGAATTTGATTATTGGAAATACCGGACAAATAGATTTTGCCGAGAACAAATCGTTTTTATACTATTCCCTTTCATTAAATCTATTTAGCATGCAGATAAATCAGTATAAAAATTTTCTTTTCGATACTATTGATGATATTGAAAAGAATGAAGACGCCACATTCAGATTCCGTTTAATCTACACAAATATTCTAACCGAAAGTTCGCTGTTAAAAGTAGGTGTAAACGGACATGTTTTTAAGCACCGGGAAAAATTCCGGTCTAGTAACTATACTGAGCAAATTTATACCGAAAATATATTAAGCGGCGGCGTTGAGTACGAACTAATAAAAGATAATTATGTTTTATCACTTGGCGGCGGTATAGATTATATTGAAACTCCTAAAACCGGCGACAAACCTCCAAAGGAAAGTATTTCTGATTTTGCAATTAATGCAGCATTTGTTTATTCCCTTAACGAGAATGTATCATTAAGATTAAATGGCGGCAGAAAGACAAGGTTTCCAACTCTTAGAGAAACTTTTTCCGGCGCACTTGGACGCTTTGTTCCTAATCCTTCATTGAAAGCTGAATCGGCAACCTCGGGCGAGCTTAGCATCAGCTATAAGAATAGTAGATTAACCACCGATGCTTCTCTTTTCTTATCATACCTGAAAGACGGTATAGTTAGAGTTAGTTTACCTCAAAGACAATTTCAACGTGTTAATAAGGACGAAATAAGAACTTACGGCTTGGAGGTTGTTTCTAAATACAGCTCCGGCAATTTTTCTTCGGCTTTAAATATAACTCTTCTCTCGGCAAGAGCTAGAAACAAGAGCGGAGAATTTG
>DYHC01000037.1 GCA_020724325.1 Melioribacter roseus | reverse complement strand
TTGTAGACGGACAAGGAAACTTCGGTTCGATTGATGGAGACAGCCCGGCGGCAATGCGTTATACAGAAGCGCGCCTCGCAAGAATTGCAGACGAAATGTTACGCGATCTTGATAAGAACACCGTTGATTTCGTACCAAACTTTGATGATACTTTGCAAGAACCTACAGTACTTCCTTCCTATTTGCCGAATTTACTTGTTAATGGATCGAGCGGTATAGCGGTTGGTATGGCTACAAACATTCCGCCGCACAACTTAAGCGAGGTTGTTGGTGGGCTTGTTGCACTTATTGAAAATCCGAAATTGAAACCCGAAGACCTAATGAAGTTTGTTAAAGCTCCGGATTTTCCAACGGGCGGAATAATTTACGGCTACGATGGAGTAAAAGAAGCATTCCTTACAGGGAGGGGAAGAATTATTCTCCGGGCTAAAGCGAATATTGAAATAATGAAGAACGAACGCGAGAATATTGTTATTACGGAAATTCCATATCAGGTTAATAAGGCAGCGCTGATAGAAAAAATTGCTGAGCTTGTCCGCGAAGATAAAATTGTAGGAATCTCAAACATCAGAGACGAATCTGATAGAGACGGATTAAGAATTGTAATCGAAATGAAACGCGATGGTCAACCGGCTGTTACCTTAAATCAGCTATTTAAGCACACTCAAATGCAGGTCACATTCGGCGTAATAATGCTCGCGCTTGTTAATGGCGCTCCAAAGGTTCTTACTCTTAAAGAATGTATGGAGCATTTTATTGCTCACAGATTCGAAGTGTTAAAACGCAGAACCAAATTCGATTTAGATGCCGCAGAACGACGCGCGCACATTCTTGAGGGCTATATAATTGCTCTCGATAATATTGACGCGGTAATTGAAACGATAAAGAAATCGAAAGATGTTGAGACGGCTAAAATTAATTTGATGAAGAAATTCAAACTATCAGAAATCCAGGCAAAAGCAATTCTTGATATGCGCTTGCAGAGATTAACCGGTCTGGAAAGAAAGAAGATAGAAGACGAATACAAAGAAACCATAAAATTGATTGAACGGCTTAAAGGAATTTTAGCCAGCGAAAAGAAACAAAGACAAATTTTAATTGAAGAACTTCTGGCTCTTAAGGAAAAATTTGGCGATGAAAGAAGAACCGAACTGGTTCGCGACTATAAAGAATTTTCGCTCGAAGATATAATAGCAGAGGAAGATGTTGTTGTTACAATTTCGCACCAGGGATTCATTAAAAGATTTCCGGTAAGCGGTTACAGAAGACAAGCCCGCGGCGGTAAAGGTGTAACCGGAGCCGGCACAAAAGAAGAAGATTTTATAGAGCATATGTTTGTTGCTTCCACACATCATTATATTATGTTCTTTACGGATAAAGGAAAATGTTATTGGCTAAAGGTTCATGAAATACCCGAAGGCGGCAGAGCTACAAAAGGACGCTCTATTCTTAATCTTATCGAAAAAGATAAAGAAGAAAAGATAACAGCGTTTGTTACTGTTAAAGAATTTTCCAACGATAAATTTATTGCGATGGCAACCGAAAAAGGAACTATCAAAAAAACGGTTTTATCGGCTTACTCAAACATTAGGCGGGGCGGTATAAACGCCATAAATCTTGCTGCCGGAGATCGATTAATTGAAGCAAAGCTAAGCGACGGAAACAATGATATTATTATCGGTACAAAAAACGGAATGGCTATTCGCTTCAATGAAAAAGATGTTCGCGAAATGGGAAGAACCGCAACGGGAGTTAGAGGCATTAAGCTTGGTAAAAATGATGTTGTTATAGGAATGATAGTAGTGCGCAATGCAAGCACCTTAATGGTTGTTACAGAAAAAGGTTTTGGCAAGAGATCGGAAATAGAAGAATACAGATTAACCCGCAGAGGAGGCAAAGGCGTTATTACTGTTAAGACATCCGACCGCAATGGTAAGTTAATTGCAATGAAAGAAGTAAACGACGGCGATGAACTTGTAATTATAACTACCGGCGGAATGGTAATACGTCAATCCGTTTCCGATATCCGCGTTATGGGAAGAAATACACAGGGTGTGCGGCTCATCAGATTGAATGATGGCGATGATATTGCCGATATCGCAAGAGTTATTCCTGAAGATGAAAACGGCGAAGTATAAAAATGGAAAGATGGTAAAACAAATGCTGGATTATAATGCGGACAAGAGACGATAGGCGGAGATGACCGCACAATTTATTGATTTTACAGCGTTATTAAAATTGGCAACACGCCACAAATAATGTTAAACTTTGTAAACGCCCGGTTTCTTCTGGCGGAGCAGAAACGATAATTTAGCATACGACAAAATTAACCATCTTTCATTGAGAGAAGAAGCAGTAAAAACTTGCGTGAATTACCGAAGGTATAGCGCGCCGTTCTGTTGGAATTAAGTTCACAAAAGATATAATTGATCATCTGAAGAACCAGGCGCCTAAAAATCCAATTAGATTTACCCAACAAAATTAATAACTATTACCGATTTGATTTGGCACGTAAAAAGTCTTTTTCTTTCAACAAAAATCAATATCCCATAGATTGAATTTCCTCATCAAAATTGCTTAGCTTTTATATTGCCCCATGCAAGAATAAAGCCGTTGTTATTGTGTGTCAATATTCATAAAATTGTTTGTCTATTTAAAGGAGTAAAGTGAAGAAATTATTCCTTCTCAATATTGTATTTACACTGTTTGTTTTTGCTCAGCCAAGAGTTATTAATAAGGGCAATACCTATTATCTGTCTAATACAGTTATAATTAAAATAATAGAGGGTAATCCGGAAAATATTTTACAGTCTAAAGTTGTTCAGCAGATTCTTCCAGAAAAATTTGAGAAAGTTTTCTTGAATAAATCCGCCGCACTTCACAAATCCGCCAATTCGCTTAATAACATTTATAATCTCGATTATTTTTCAAATGAAGATCCTTACGAAGTTGCAAATAAGATTAAGAAAATTCCCGGCGTCCTCTGGGCAGAACCAAGATATGTAAGGAAAGTTGTGTACACTCCCAACGATCCGCGATATACTTCTAATGAGCAAAAAAATCTGGAGCGGATTTATGCAAACAATGCCTGGAATATTACAAAGGGCGATTCTAATATTGTTATTGCAATAGTTGATACGGGCGTTGATTGGAAACATCCCGATTTAGCGTCAAATATTTTTATTAATAGAAAAGAAATTGCTAATAATGGTTTAGATGAAGATGACGGCGGACTTTACCCTGACGATATTAATGGCTGGGATTTTGGCGGACTTAACGGAACCGAAGATAACGATCCCACAGAAGATCCATCAAGAACCGGATATTCATACCACGGAACGCACGTTGCTGGAATTGCCGGAGCAGTTACAAATAACGGGATTGGAATTGCATCCATTGGTTTTAATTGCAGAATTCTTCCAGTAAAAGTTTCTAGAAGTGATGTCCGCGATTCAAATGATAATCCGTATGTGGTTTATGGTTTCGAAGGCATTACTTATGCAGCAGATAAGGGTGCAAAGGTAGTTAATTGCAGCTGGGGCGGATATACGTATTCGAATTTTGAGCAGGATGTTATTAATTATGCAACAGCTAAAGGAACGCTTGTCGTTGCTGCAGCCGGAAACGATGCTTCTGAGGAGTTATTTTATCCCGCAAGTTATGACGGTGTTTTATCTGTTGGATGGTTAAACACGGATGACGATACCAAAAGTTTTGCCGGTAATTACGGATTTGGCGTTGATGTTATGTCCCCGGGTTCGGCAATACTTTCTACATGGCGAGGCGATGCAATTAATGGTAATCGGCTCTATAATGTTATAAACGGTTCCTCTATGGCTGCGCCGCTGGCGGCTGGTTTAGCCGGATTGGTTTCTGCAAAATTTCCAAATTATACTCCGTTACAAATTGCCGAACAGATTAGAATAACCGCCGATAATGTAGACTCTCATAATCCGGGCTACGAAATGCTTTTAGGAAGAGGAAGAATTAATGCCTATAGAGCGTTAACCGAAACCGGAAGCCCTTCTGTCCGCGCATCAAATATTCGTTTAACTGAAATCGGTAATGGCAACGGAATTTACCAATCGGGCGAATCCGTGGAGGTTGCCGCCGATTTTACTAATTACCTTGCAGCGGCAAACAATCTTAATATAACTTTAACAACAGACGATCCATGGATAAATATTACTCAAGGGAGTCTTAATGTTTCGCTTTCAACTCTTCAGTCAACAAGCAGCAAATTCAGATTTACAATTAAAACCGGCGCACCAATAGATCGCACAGTAATTTTTGTAATACGATTTAATTCCGCCGGCTATTCCGATGCTCAGCTTTTTTCGATCAAAATAAATATTCCGCTGGAAACACACACAACAAGTAAAGTTGCAATGAGCGTTACAAGCAAAGGAGCTCTCGGCTTTAATGATTATAGTAGCAATAAAGAAGGAGTTGGGTTCAGGTTTATGAACGGAAGAAACTTAATGTTTGAAGGCGCATTTATGTATGGAGTTTCTTCAAGTATGGTTATGGATGCAGCAAGAATTAGCGATAAACAGAGCAGCGATTTTAATAGAGTTGTTCCTATTACGCTTAAAAGTCCGGGGACGTATGCATTTCAGGAAACCTACTCTAATTTTGATGATAGCGGCGTTTTGCCCCGGCTCGGCATCTCGACACACTTTTATACATACAGCTACAATACTCCCGAAGATGAAAATTATATTATTTTACGAGCCGCATTGAATAATTCTACACAACAAACCATCGGTAATTTGTACGCAGGTTTTTTTATTGATTGGGACATTCCGGATTCAGATTATTCTAACAATACAGTTCGTTATGACGCTACAGATAATTTTGCTTATGCATATAACACAAACCTACCAAGTGTATATGTTGGAACTGCTTTGTTGTATCACAACAATTATGGATTTTATCCGATCAAAAACGATGCTTCGGAAGGAGAGGTTAGGTTATTTGATAATAATGGTTTTACTGACATTGAAAAGTTTATAACGCTTTCAAGCGGAATTTATAACGCAGCTCCGTTTATAGGTGATATTTCTTACGTTGTAAGCGGAGGACCGTTTACTATAAACTCTGGTCAAACACAAAATATTGCCTTTGCAGTTGCAGCGGCTTCTACTTTGGACGAGCTTCGAAACGCAATTAAAAGAAGTCGTGTAAAATATCTATCAATACCAACAAGCATAAAAGGAAACACCGAAGTAATTCCTGCCGAAATAGTTCTTTATCAGAATTATCCCAATCCGTTTAATCCCGAAACAGTAATTCGCTATCAGCTGCCGGCAGCAGATTTTGTTACTTTGAAAGTATACGATATACTTGGCAATGAAATTGCTACATTAGTAAATGAATTTCAGAATGCCGGTATTTACAATTCTCAATTCTCAATTCTCAATTCTCAACTACCAATCCTCAATTCTCAACTAAGTTCCGGTGTTTATTTCTACAAACTTTCTGTAGGAAATAATATAAGATCCGGTAAAATGATTTTGATAAAATGAAAAAACAAATTTTACTCGCAATAATATTCGTCTTTATTCTTATAACCGGATCTTTTCCCCAAGCACAACCCTCTTATTCAAATCTTGATTATGGCGGTTCGGGTAATCCGCGTCAGAAGTTAGATATTTATCTGCCTCAAACGGGAAATAAACCATTTCCGGTTGTTGTATGGATTCATGGCGGCGCTTGGATGAGCGGTTCGAAAAGTAATGTAAACGGGCTCTATCTTTTAAATCATGGTTTTGCTGTTGTTAGTATAAATTACAGATTAACCGACGAAGCAATTTTTCCCGCACAAATACATGATTGTAAAGGAGCTGTCCGCTGGCTAAGAGCTAATGCGCAAAAGTATGATCTTAATCCGAACAAAATAGGAGTCTTTGGAAGTTCTGCCGGCGGACACTTGGCAGCACTATTGGGAACTTCTGGCGGAGTAGAAAATCTTGAAGGAAATATAGGAGGGAATCTTTCCTTTTCAAGCAGAGTTCTGGCTGTATGCGATTGGTATGGTCCGACCAACCTGCTAACAATAATTAATTATCCTAGTTCAATAGACCACAGTTTGGCAACATCACCGGAAGGAAAACTTATAGGCGGAGCCATAAAAGACAATATTGATAAAGCTATTGCAGCCAGCCCGATAACTTATGTTTCTAAAGACGATCCGCCATTCTTGATTATGCACGGCACCCAGGATATGACCGTTCCGTTTCATCAAAGCGTTGAACTTGATTCAGCGTATAAAAAAATTAACCACGATGTTTTATTTATTCCCCAACAAGGCGCTGGACACGGCGGAGGAGCGTTTAATTCCGATTCAACAAGAAACAGAATAATAAATTTTTTTATTAGAACTTTATCAGCTAATACCGGCGTAGAATATTTAGAAGAGATTCCACAAGGTTTTTTTCTAGAACAAAATTATCCAAATCCCTTTAATCCGAATACTATTATTAGTTATCAGATTCCAACACTTAGCCGCGTCACATTAAAAATCTATGATGTGCTGGGAAGAGAAGTTGCAACGTTAGTTGATGAGCTAAAAGAACCCGGCAGTTACAACTTCGAATGGAGAATCGATAATTCAGAAATATCAAGCCGATACTCCTCGGGCATATTCTTTTACACATTAAGAGCGGATAAATTTATTCAAACAAAAAAGCTTGTCTTGTTGAAATAGTTATTATCGGAACGACAAATTAATATTTATTATTTCCGGTCGGCTTCCAATTCTAACCGGCGGACCCCATCCTCCAACGCCGCAAGATATATAATAATGCGTATTACCGATAAGTTTATATCCCCAAGGCAGCTCATAAATTTTTTCTACTATATAATTCATCGGAAACAACTGTCCGTTGTGCGTATGACCCGAAAGCTGTAAATCGATACCGTTAATCTGTGCCTCGTTTAACTGAAACGGCTGATGATCCATTAAAATTATGGGAAGGGATTTATCGATGCCATCAATTATTTCCTTTAACGGCTTGCGGTTGTAACCGGCAAATCTTTTGCTTACAAGGTCCTCTCTTCCAACAACATAAAATGAATTATCTATCTTTACATAATAATCGCGGATAATTCGAATGTTATGACGCTCAAGATATTCAACGGCATCACTAACGCCGCCAATGTATTCGTGATTTCCTGTAACTGCATAAACACCGTATTTAGCCTTCAGCTCGAGAAGAGCTTCGCCAACATTATCTCTTAAGACTGGTTTTATATCCTCATCAATTATATCCCCGGCAAGTAAAACAACATCTGGCTTCTGCTTATTAATTATATCAACAACACGATATGCAAAACTTTTTCCGTTTATTGTTCCTAGATGCAGATCGGAAGCCATAACGATATTTAACGATTTTAATTGCCCGGCACTTTTATTTATGTCGATGTTATATTTTTTTACAACGATCAATCGCGTAGTAATGAATCCTCCGGCAACCACGATTAAAACAAAAACTGATACTATCAGCGCAAAAATTTTCCTTGCTTTATCAGGATTTTCTTCAATTACAGACGGAAAGAAAGGAAGGAGGTGATTAACAAGACGGAACAGATCAATTATTATCAAACAAAAAAATGTATAGAACATTATCGCAATCCAGAACGAGCCGACCCAAACCAATAAATCGCTTACATACCACACCCAATAATTTTCGAGAAACCTTCCGGCTATGTAAGAAATAACTACTGCAATAAAAATAATGGAGAAGATAAGCTTTAAATTATCCGGCACAATAGGAACTACACGACGGTAGATATAATAGTTTACTAAGCCGTAAACAATTATAACTATTCCAAAGAAAATAACTGCTTGCTGTAATTTCATGTAAGTAAAACAAATAGCGTTATAGTAATGGTTCAAAATTAGAAATGATATTTTAGAATGGCTAATAGAAAATGGAGATGTATCTAAAAAACAGCTGCTAAGTAATTCAATATACTAAAGCAGATAAGAGCAAATTTAATTTATGTGATTAATTCATATAACAACAGTTCAGAGGATTCAAAAGAGATAATCAAAAAAAGGAACGGCACACAGAATTAACTAAATCCGTGTGCCATCATAAAAGCAATTTATTTTTTTCTTCCGAATATTAATTTTAGTTAGAATCCTGTATTTACATTTACATCTACCCGATCGTTTACTTTAGAAGGGTTCTTAAAATTATTGAAATTATAGCTGAGCGTAATATTAAATACTGGAGCTTCCGGACGTACGTTTAAGTAAAAAAACGTTCCGTTGCCGGCATCTGTAAATAATTTGAATCTGCCGGTATTAAAAAGATTTTGTGCGGTAGCTGTAACAATTAGTTTTTTATCAAGAAATTCTTGACGTAGAGACAGAGTCAAATTAACAATCGGGTCTATTTCTCCTTGCAATATTTTTTGCTTTGCTGTATAAAAGAGAGCTGCCTGAAATCGCGTTTCCGGCGAGAAATAGAGCGTTGAGCGTAAACGGACAGCCCACACAAAACCATCCTGCTCATAAGAATTATCTTTTAGTTTTCCCTCGAGATGTGTCTTGTAAAGATTTAATGAGGGGTCTATGCGGAACCATTGTGCTATGGAAACTCCCGCCGATACTTCCGAACCAATCGAATATGTTTTTGCTATGTTTCCAAAGGAAAGATTTAGTCTGCCATCCGGACCTATTAACGCTGTCTGCTGAAAAGTATTTTTTGTATTTCTATAATAAGTCTGCGCTGATAAAAATACTCCGCCAATAGTATTCTGATAATTTAGCTCTAACGAATTAACCAACTCCGGTTTAAGCTCCGGATTACCAATTACTAATGCGTAAGAATCCGAATACCTTGGAAAAGGATTTAATGCTCCTTCAAACGGGCGGTTAATTCTTCTGCTGTAACTGAACTGCAATTGCTGGGCTTGATTAATTTTTTTTAACAAGCTTACCGATGGAAACAGATGAGTCTGATTGTAATCGTAATCTTTATTTAGTGTAATTTGGTGTAGCTGCCTGTCCGTTTGCTCTGCACGTAATCCAAGCTGATAATCTAATCCAAGTGCTTCAAAACTGTTTGAATATGTTGCAAATGCAGAATAAATATTATTTCTGAAATCAAATTCGTTGGTATAAGTCGGGTCTGTCATCCAATCATTATTGTTCCAGTTAAATGTTCTGAATAAGCAGTCGAAGTTTCTATATGCGAGGTTAGCCTGAACGCCCGTTTCGAACTTGGACTTTTCGTTGAACTTATATGAATAATTCAACTTAATTCTTCCATCGTTGTGGTTAGCGGTGCTGTTGTTTTCAGTGGTTGCGGGATTGATCGACCAGTTTTCATGTTTCGAATCGGTTATGTATTCCCTGGAAGTCTGCAGGTTGGGCTGAAATAGATTTGTATAAACCGCTTCGAATGTTAATTCATCTACTTTTGGTTTGAATTGATGATTAAAATAGATGATTGATTGAAAATAATTAGCTGTAATATCAGACAACTGTTTATTAGTAGTATATTTTGAAATTTCTGAAGAGGAATTTTCCAAAGCCGACCCGTTAAGCATAAAATTACCATTGAATGAGAATCTTCCGATAGAATTTGTAAATGAAATTCCAGTAACTGGAGTAATTGCATAATCAATTCCGAGTTTTGCATTAAAATTTTTTCTTCTGAAGCTTTGATTAATATTAGCTTTCTGATACATTGATGCGGTGCTTGTAGATGTATATCTATCGTAATCCTGGTGATTCGAGTTGCTGAACAAACGATAATCGCCGCTGCCGGTTATTCCCCAATCGCCGGATTTATAATTAACCGTAACATCTCCGTTATATTTGGTTCTGGAGCCGATACCGCCGTTAATAATTCCCGACATATTATCATAAGCCGAAACTTTTGTAATAATATTTACAATTCCCGCCGCGCCTTCAGCATCATATTTGGCAGAGGGATTTGTTATCAACTCAATATTGTCGATAATATTTGCGGGAATCTGTCTGAGAGCGTCCGACCCTTGTAAAACTCCCGGTCTGCCGTTTACAAGAACGGTAAAATTAGAACTTCCGCGTAACGTTACATTACCATTTTGATCAACTTGTATTGAAGGATGATTTTGCAAAACGTCAAGAGCTGTACCGCCGGCTGCAGTATTATCTTTACTTACATTTATTACCCGTTTATCAAGATGATATTCTTCTATTGGTTTCTCGCCAACTACATTTACGGCATCCATCTTAATTTCGGTTGGGTTGATTTTAATAACCCCGAGGAAGACTTCCTTTTTATCAGGCGTAATTGCAATGTTCGAAATGATAGTTTTATCGTATCCGATAAAGCTTACCTTTACATAATAATTTCCTTCGGGAAGATTGGGAATTAAAAGTTCTCCGTTCTTTCCGCTTGCACTTCCGGTTATAAACGTAGAATCACTGGAATTGTGAACAGTTACATTTGCATATTCAATAGGAATGTTGTTCTTGCCGTCAATTATAGTAGCTTTGATTATGCCTTTCTTAGAATCGATTTTTTCGTCTTTAGGAAGAAGCGCAGAAGCATTAAGACAAACAGTTGTTAAGAGAAGTAGAGTAAGCAGATTTTTCATATATCCCCCCATACTAAATTTTTAGGTTTACTGATACAATAGACGAGAGAATTCGATAAAAGGTTACTTGATTAATAAAAAATTTTTTGCCTGATAATTAAATAAAAAATGTTGGCGGGCTTTAGTCAAGATTTTACATTTCGGGGGAGCGCACATTCCCCGGCAAAATTTATATTAACAAAGTCACAAGATTATTAGCGCTGTTTATAAGCAGCTTCTGAAAAATATCGTTCGTCATTT
>DYHC01000036.1:2324-11108 GCA_020724325.1 Melioribacter roseus | reverse complement strand
GTCTGCATTAAAGTGGTTTGGAACAAAATCGAGAATAAGTTTTATCCCTCTTTTGTTAAGTTTTTTTTTCAGTTGAGTTAAGCTTCCCAATCCGCCGTAGGATTTATTTACCTCATAAATATCAATTGCAAAAGGAGAACCAATTACATCTTCTTTCTGCCAATTTTTTAATGCCTTATCGTATTCTTTAACCAGGTCAGGTTCAAAGCAATATTTCTCAACGGATGAGGCGGATGTTTCCCAAACCCCCATCAGCCAGACGTATTCTATCCGCTTCGCCATCAACATATCCCAAAATGAATCCGGTATTTCGTGCAGTTTTAATTCCGGGCTAAACCTTCTGAGAAATACGCGGATATTTATTTCGTAGATTGACGGGTTATAAGCCATGTTCCTATTTTTTGTTTGTCTGATTAATTAATGATTTCTTCTCTTCCTGCAGTTCTTTATTTCTGGTCAACAATTCAAGGTGAAGCCGTTCGTCTTTCGACTCGGCTATAATCTGATTATTCCTTTTAATCTGCTGTTCAATTTGGCTGATTAAAAAATTGGTTACCGTTGCAATTGTATATTCAAGGGAATCCTTTACAATCTTTCCATTATACGAAATCTCATCCCACTTTTTACTTATGGTTTCTTCTACCAAAGTAATTTTAAAAATGTAGCTCTTGAGTTCTTCATCATTTATTTTTTCGATAAGATATGCAGGAGAATATTTCTGTTCTTCAAATCCGCTGTAAGCAATTTCTGCAAACTGTCTTAATTTAGGGTCGGAATAAAGATCCGGCGCAATTCGATCAATAATATGCCCGATAATTTCTTCATTACCGCTGAATAAAAGCCGGACTAATTCTCTTTCGAACGGATTTTCAGGCGAAGCTGCATTAATAGTGTTTAAGTTTTGAAATAATTTAACATTCTTATTCGTCATCCTTTCGCGCGTATCCGGACGTTGATTTTGCAGGTTGAGAAAAGAGATTAATTCGGATTCTACAAGTTTTTCCCGAAGATTAAATTTCTTGGAGATTGACTTAAGCAGCAAATTCCTTTTAAGCTCATCATCTACAAGCGAAAGGGTTCTAACAAGTTCGCGGATTGCTAAGGTTGCTTTAGCCGGCTCTTCAAACATTCCCTCTTCTTCAAATTGTGCTGTTTGATATTCAAGAAAGTTTTTTGAAGAATAAACAAGCTCGTCAAATTTATCTTTGCCGTATTTAATTATAAATGAATCCGGATCCTCGCCGCGTGGAAGTGTTATAACCTTTACATCAAAATTCTGTTTGAGTAATGTTTCGATAGAACGCAAAGACGCCTTCTGACCCGCCGGATCGGCATCGAATAATATGATTATATTCCTTGTAAATCTTGATAAGAGCTGAACCTGCTCTTCGGTTAATGAGGTTCCTGAAGAAGCTACTACGTTCTTTACTCCGGCTTGATAGAGCGAAATAAGATCCATGTATCCTTCTACAAGAATAGCACGGTCAAGCTTTCGTATCTCTTCCTTGGATTGGAACAATCCATATAAGGATTTTCTTTTAGAGTAAATCTGCGACTCGGTTGAGTTCAGATACTTGGCAATATCATCGCGTTTCTCTAACGTTCTTCCGCCAAATGCAATTACTCTTCCGTTAGGAGAAAAAATGGGAAAGATAATTCTATGCCGAAACTTATCGTAATATTCCCCTTTTTCATTAATATCTATTAAGCCGAGTGATTTAGCTTTGATAAGATCAGCTTTATTTTCTCTTGCATGAAGCAGAAAGTTGCCCCACCCATACGGTGCGTAACCAATTCCAAAAGAACGCTGAGTCTGTAATTTTATTTCCCGCTTCTTCAGGTATTCCCTTGCTTCTTCCCCTTCGTTACTTTTTAGTAAACTATCGGAAAAATATCGCGCAGCTAAAATATTTATCTCATAATATTCTTCAAGCTCATTCTGTTTATCCTCATAAACACCTTTGTCATATTGAATCTTTATTCCTAAATATTCAGCAACCTCTTCAACGGCTTCTACAAAAGAGATGTTTTTAAACTCCATCAGAAATTTGAAAATATTTCCGCCGTTGCCGCATCCAAAACAATGATAAATCTGCTTATCGTCACTTACTGTAAAAGATGGAGTTTTTTCCTGATGAAACGGGCAGAGCCCGATAAAATTTTTTCCCCGCTTTTTCAACTGAACATATCCAGAAATACTATACTGGCTGTATTTCTAATCTCTTCTATTTTCTGTTCGGGAATACGCAATTATTATTTCACTCTCTTTAACTAAACTGAAAACAATTTACAAACGAAATTAGATATTTTATTAATTAAACCAAACCGCATTCAATTGCCCATCAGAGTTAATCTTTGTATTTTATTATCAGAAAATATAATTAGTGGCTTATCTTTGATAAATCGTAGTGTCCTGATAATTCTGCCCGCTCAGGATTTCAATGAGCAGGAATACCTTATAATAATAAACGCACTAGAACGAGCACATATTAAAGTGTTTATTGCTTCCGATGCTTATGCGCTATGCTCCGGATCGAACGGCTTAAAAGTAAAGAACGATATTCAGCTCTATAACATACACGAAAGTAATTTCGGCGGAATAATTTTTATAGGCGGTAATGGAGTAAGAAATTATTGGAATAATTCTCTACTTCATTCTATTGCAAGAAAATTCCACTTAAAGAAAAAACCTATTGGCGCAATTTGTGCCGCACCTATTATTCTGGCTAAAGCCGGACTAATTACCGAATGCGCGACTTGTTATCCTGACGATAAAAAAGAATTAGAACGATTGGGTGTAGAATATAAAGACAATCCAGTTATTATTTCGAATAACATAATAACCGCCAAAGATCCTACGACTGCCGGTGAGTTTATTAAAATATTTTTAAATGAGTTGGCAAAAAATTAATCTGAATAGAACTTACCATTAATACCCGTCGTTTACAGAAATATGATACAGATAATCAAAAAATACTGTAACAGTTTAACCAGTTATTCCCGATACAAAACGAGGGAAGTATTTATTGGCAATCTTCCTCTTGGCGGCAGTAACCCGATCCGCATTCAATCCATGACTACAACCGATACAATGAATACACTGGCAACCGTAGAACAGACAATCAGAATGATAAATGCCGGCTGTGATTATGTGCGTATTACTGCTCCTAGTTTAAAGGAAGCACAAAATTTACAGAACATCAAGAATGAATTACGTAAAAGGGGTTACAACACACCGTTAATTGCAGATATTCATTTTACTCCAAACGCTGCAGAACTTGCCGCTCGTATTGTAGAAAAGGTTAGAATCAATCCCGGCAATTACATTGACAAGAAGAAATTCCAAACAATTGAATATACCGATGCAGAGTATGCAGAAGAGATAGATAGAATTAGAGAACGTTTTACGCCGCTTGTTAAGATTTGCAAGGAATATGGAACCGCAATGCGCATAGGCACTAACCACGGTTCGCTGTCAGATAGAATTATGAGCCGTTACGGCGATACTCCGCTTGGTATGGTTGAATCTGCTCTCGAGTTTCTAAGAATTTGCGAAGAGAATAATTACCATAATATTGTTTTGTCTATGAAAGCAAGCAATCCACTGGTTATGGTTCGGGCATACAGGCTTCTAATTCAAAAGATGGAAGAAGAGAATATGAATTATCCTTTGCATCTTGGCGTTACAGAAGCCGGAGATGGAGATGATGGAAGAATAAAATCTGCTGTTGGTATAGGTACTCTACTAGAAGATGGAATCGGTGACACAATAAGAGTTTCTTTAACAGAAGAGCCGGAATATGAAGCTCCGGTTGCTATTGCACTTGCCAACCGTTACACAAATAGATGTAATCATAAAGAAATAATTCCGATTGACAATTCGCCGATTAACCCGTTCGTTTACTCAAGAAGAGAAACTTTCGAAGTTGCTGGAATTGGCGGAGCAACTGTTCCAAAAGTGTTAATCGACCTAAGTAAAAATTTGGTAGAAGTCCCGGCTGCACTTAAATCTGTTGGTTATAATTACGAACAGGTTACCGATAAATGGTATTTGAATGATCGGGCATGCGACTTAATCTACCTTGGTCAAAATGAATTACCCTTTGGTGCGCCAAACAGCTTAAAAATGATTTATGATTATAATAAATGGTTAGGACTTAGCGATAGAACCAAAGGATTTCCGCTCCTTACATTAAGCGATTTTATTACAAAACCAACATTATCATTCACATTAAATTTTGTTCAGATAAATATTTCGGATCTTATCAATGAAATTTTTTCCGAAATAAAAAATAATCCGGCAGTTGTTTTTATACTTACTACAAATAATAACCACGGAATGGCTGAACAGCGAAGAGCATTTATTGAAATGATTCTGCGTGAAATAAAAAATCCTGTTATTATAAAAAGAGAATATTCGGATATAGATGAAAATCATTTCCGTTTATACAGTTCTACAGATGTTGGCGCATTGTTAATTGACGGGCTTGGCGATGGTGTATGGTTAAACTCGCTGGACAAATCCGGCAAGCAGATGGAACCGGGTTTTATCAACAGAACCTCTTTCGGAATTCTTCAAGCAGCTAGAACAAGAATTTCTAAAACCGAATACATTGCATGTCCTTCTTGCGGAAGAACTTTGTTCGATCTTGTAGAAGTAACAAACAAAATTAGGAAACGAACAGAGCATTTGAAAGGTGTTAAAATTGCTATAATGGGATGCATTGTAAACGGTCCAGGAGAAATGGCTGATGCAGATTATGGTTACGTTGGTTCTGGTCCCGGCAAAATAACATTATACCGCGGAAAGGAAATTGTAAAAAGAAGCATTAAATCGGACTTTGCCCTTGATGAACTTATTAATTTGATAAGGGAAGACGGTAAATGGGTGGAAATACCCCAATTTTAACCCAAATTTATTATTGAGAATATAACTCGATTATCATATATTTAGAGCAGTTATATGGAAATATTCGTACACGATAAAACAGTAATCAGGGAAAAGCCAGTTTATTTTACACAAGTTTCTGGTTGATAAATGCACTCCTTAAAAATCAGGAGTGCATTTTTTTTATATGAACGTTGGAGAATTGATTAAACAAATTGAAGATTGGGCGCCGCCGGGTGCGGCGTGGGAGAACGACAACGTTGGACTCCAGGTCGGCTCAAGGGGAGATAAACTTAAAAACATCCTTCTCTGCCTTGAGTTAGATGAAGAAGTCCTTCAAGAAGCTGTCAAAAAGAAATGCAATTTAATTTTTACACATCACCCTCTAATCTTCAACCCGATCAAAAACTTAGATTTCGATAAATCCAAAACAGCTAAACTTATTCGGCTCCTCATAAAGCACAATATTTCACTTTATGCCGCTCATACAAATTTGGATTTTAATAAGAACGGCGTTTCATTCGAACTTGCAAAAACTCTTCAGCTGAAAAATGTAACCTTCATTAAACATCAAGAAGCCAATCAATTCAAAGTTGTGATTTTTGTTCCTTCCGAAAATGTTGAACAATTATCAGAAGCTCTTTTCTCTGCGGGCGGCGGCAGAATCGGAAATTATGAGTATTGCAGCTATAGAATTTATGGAGAAGGAACATTTAAGGGAAATGAATACTCGAACCCTGTAATTGGCAAAAAAGGAAAGTTAGAAAAAGTAGAAGAAGTGCGGCTGGAGGTGATTGTAGATTCATGGAATTTGAGCAGTGTATTAAACGCTGTAAAGAAATATCATCCTTATGAAGAACCTGCGTACGATGTATATCAATTGAGAAATAAAAATACAAATTTTGGAGCCGGTGCTGTTGGTGAACTTGACAAAGAATTATCGGAAAAGGAATTCCTTAATTTTGTAAGCAGCACACTTAAAATAGGAAGATTAAAATACTGCCGCGGAAAAGGTAGTAAAATTAAAAAAGTGGCTGTGTGCGGCGGATCCGGTTCCGACTTACTTTCCCACGCAATCAACCTTTGTGCAGATGCATTTATTACTGCCGATATTAAGTACCACGCTTATCATGAAGCGGAAGGTAAAATTCTGCTTATTGATGCAGGACACTATGAAACAGAAATTGGCTCGCTTAATATTGTTAAAAAGAGAATTGAAAAAATAATAAGTGATGAAGATTCTATAAAGGTATATAAGTTTTCGGGTAGTACAAACCCGGTAAAATTTTATTAACATTAGGGAGTAATATAAATTGATCGAAAGGCTTTCAGCATTGTACGAGCTGCAATTAATTGATGATCAGCTCGACGAATTAGAAGAACTGCGCGGCGATCTTCCTGCTGCAGTTAACGAACTAACATCACAAATCGATACACTTCTGCATCAGACTGAAGTTAAAGAAGCTGAAAAGAAGAAATCTCTTTCCAAGCGGAAAGAAAATGATAACGATGCCGATCGTTTAAAAGCGAATCTCAAAAAATTCAAATCCCAGCTTTATCAGGTGCGGAATAATAAAGAATATGACGCTCTTACTAAAGAGATTGACTACAGTGAAGAGCAGATAAATAAACTGGATGCCGAGAGTATTGCCCTTGAGGATTTGATTCAGAAATTAAAAAATGAAATAGAAGAGATTGCACCACAGATTGAAACATTTCAAAAGGAGTTGAAGGAAAAAGAAAGTGAACTGAAACAAATAATTAGAGCTAATGAACGCGAAGAAGCCAAATTAATGGATAAACGCGAAAAAATTGCTGCGAAGGTTAAAAAACCCGATTATAATACTTACATGAGAATCCGAAAAGCATTGAATGGAAAAGCAGTTGTTACTATTAACCGTTCGGCTTGTTCAGGATGCCACAACGTTGTTCCTCCGCAAAGACAAATAGAAATACGCCAAAGTAAAAGAATTTTTTCGTGCGAGTCTTGCGGCAGAATTCTCGTTTCAACTGAAATTGCAGATGAGATTAAGAAAAAATTAGGATTATAGATAAGCTGTTAAGTAGATATTTGCCGCTGCTCAGAACCAATTACATTTGCGAAAGTAAATTCCCAAACGCAGGATCAACTTTCAAAAATCATAGGCCCTGGCAAACAAAAAATTGCATATTTAGTAATGATATTATAACAATAATAAATTCAATCTGACAAAAGAAATATGAAACATCAAAAGCCATTGCAAGGAATTGATACCATAATTATTAGAGTTTCAGACATTGAAAAAGCTAAAAAATGGTATCAAGAGAAATTAGACCTTACACCGGTTTGGGACGACCCGTCAATAAAACTTGTTGTGCTGGATACAGGCAGTCCAACTAGTTTAACTATATGGCAAACAGACAAAAAAATTGAAAGCAATAAAGAAACTTCATCTTATCCAATCTTCAGAACCCTAGATGCAAAAAATGCAAGACAGGATTTACAAAGTAAGGGTGTGAACGTTGGAGAAGTTATTGATGATAATTCAGTGAAATACTTTTTATTCTATGACCTTGACGGAAATATTCTTGAAGCCTGTCAAGTTCACGAATAAATCTGAAAAGAACAACGAACACACAAGATTTGTTTGATGTAACAGCCGGGGAAGTGTTAATTTGAATAGTTGTAGCGCTATTAAACGTTAGTGCTTCGTCGACTCTTCTATAATTCTAAGTCTGCCGAGGCACCAAACCACAAACCGTTAGCTGCAACTTATTTCATTCAATTGAAACGGAGATCATGATTCAAAATTTAACGGATTCAGATTTCTTGAATGAACACTAAAAGCAAAAAAATTATTCGCTGTTATTTGCCAAACTCTTCTAACAAACTTTTTTCAAAATTATTATCCCAGAATTTTTCAATGTTTCCCTCTTTTAACCAATAGATTCTTGGCGGCTGACTTCCAATCAGATTAAAAAAGTCGCCGGCATCAATCATATGATACGGAAAGCTGGAATAAGTGATTGTATTAAACTGTTCAACCGTAGTATTTCCTTCGGAGAAAAACAGAACATAAATTTCGGGCAGACTGGTATTCTCCCTTTTAATATCAGCCAACAAAGTTGCTGTCTGCTGGCAATGCTCACAATCAAGACCGAATACTCCAAGTAGAATATTGCTGCTGGATAAATCCACTCTTCCTTTCCCCTCAAAATAAATATACTTGCTGAACTTAAATTCACTTACATCTCTTACAGGAGAGATTAAAAATATAATTGGAAAGGAGATCAAAATAATTGATAAGGGAAGAATAATTTTTCTTCTATCATCTTTAGTTTTATAAAAAAGGAGAAAAGATAAAATGAGCAGAAAAATATTTTTGATGATTGATTCAAGCGGAGTCATTTTAATTAGCTCACCAAAACACCCGCAGTTATTTTTATCACCTAAAACAAAACCTGTATATGAAAGATAACCTGTAAAGAAAAATAACAAGCCCCATGTAAGTGGAATTGTTATGCTTTTTAAATAATATGGAAAAACAAAAAGCAGTCCTATTGCCAATTCTAACCCGATAAACAATCTTACAACATATGCAGCAGCAGCTCTATCAGTAATTATTCCCTGGTCAATCAAAATAATTTCGATGCTTCCGGGCAGAATTATTTTTGAATAAGCTGAGAGTAAAAACGTAGCTGCGAGGAGTAATCTTAAAAGTATTTTGAAATCGATTATGTTTTTAGAATTCATAACAATAATATTTTTGTGATCTGATTATATAAATAAATTTTCGATAGCAGATTTAATTTCATCTGCACAAATAATTTGTATAGAGTCCTTAATCTTAACCGTCTTGTAATTATTCTTAGGAATAATTATTCTCTGGAAACCGAGTTTAACTGCTTCCTGAATT
>DYHC01000036.1:0-2314 GCA_020724325.1 Melioribacter roseus | reverse complement strand
ATCGATATGACCAACGGTTCTCACCTCGCCGCTCAAACCGATTTCACCAATAACAACAGTATTTTTCCTTGCAGATCTATCGTTATAACTTGATGCAATTGCACAACAGACCGCCAGATCAACTGCCGGTTCGTCAACTCTCAAACCTCCAGCCATATTAACAAATACATTATGAGCAGACAATCTAATCCCGGCTCTTTTCTCGAGAACAGCCAATAGGATAGAAAGCCGTCTGTAATCGAACCCCGTTGCAACGCGCTGCGGATTTCCATAGGCAGACGGAGTAACGAGCGCCTGAACTTCAAGCAGAATTGGGCGCGAACCTTCTATGCTTGAAGTTACCACCGATCCGGTTACCTCTTTATCACGTTCGCTTAGAAAAATCTGGCTCGGATTTTTTACTTCCTGAAGACCGCTATCATGCATCTCAAATATTCCAATTTCGTTTGTGCTTCCAAAACGATTCTTCTGCGAACGTAAAATTCTATAAGAATAACTCCTTTCACCTTCGAATTGAAGAACAGTATCAACAATATGTTCAAGTACTTTTGGCCCGGCAATCATTCCTTCTTTTGTAACATGACCTATTATTATAACCGCACAGTTTCTTTTCTTAGCAGTTTGCATTAACTCAACGGTGCATTCTCTAATCTGAGTAATTGTTCCGGAAGAGTTTTCAAGATCCGGTCTGTACGTCGTTTGAATCGAATCTACTATTACTACTTTTGGATTATTCTTCTCAATCGCATTGATTATTACATCTAAATCAGTTTCTGTGAGTACGTAAATATTATTCGACTTTATATTCAATCTTTTAGCGCGCATATTAATTTGATTAGCAGATTCCTCTCCTGTTACATAGAGAACCACGCTGTTTATTTTTGATGCTGCTTGCATTACAAGGGTTGATTTACCAATTCCGGGGTCTCCGCCAATTAAAACGACCGAGCCGGTTACCAATCCTCCGCCAAGAACACGGTCGAGTTCTTCAATGTTTGTTTTAATTCGCTCTTCTTCAAGCCGATTTTCATTAGATAGATTTGTAAGGCGGGGCTCAACTTTTATTTTATTGCGCGATAACTTTTTTTCTTCTATAAACTCTTCTGTAAATGTACTCCAGCTTTCACACGATGGACATTTTCCAAGCCATTTAAGCGATTCGTGTCCGCAGCTTGAACAGACATATTTTATTTTGTGCCTGGACATATTACTAATCCTTATTATTCCCGATATACTGTAACAAAAAGTAACCAATTTATAATAAAATAGAACGCTGATTTAACGGATAAAAACAGATTCTCGCGGATCAATATTGTATGTTACTTTTTGTTATTACGAATAAATAAATATTGTGTTAAAAGCCCGTTCTTTGAATAAATTTTTTAATTATCGGGTCTTCGCTATCAATTATTTCCTGAGGCGTTCCTGTATAGTAGATTTTGCCCTCGTGCATCATAAATATTTTTTCTGCTGTGTTTTTAACACTGAACATATCATGTGTTACAATTATAGATGTAACGTTTAACTTCTCGTTTAACTCTTTTATAAGGTCATCGATGGCATCGGACATAACCGGGTCTAATCCGGTGGTTGGTTCATCGTATAGAATGTATTGCGGATTAGTAATAAGCGCGCGTGCAAGTCCAACTCTCTTTTTCATTCCGCCGGAAAGTTCTGCCGGCTTAAGATTTTGAGTATTGGGTAAACCGACAAGCTCCAGCTTCTCTATTACCGCATTATCAATTTCACTTTTGGAATAACCGAAATTATTTTCTACAAGAGGAAGCGAAACATTTTCGAAGACCGTCATAGAATCGAATAGCGCTGCTCCCTGAAATAGAAATCCAAACTTTCTGCGGATTTTATACAAATCTTTCTCATTACTACCGCCTATTATTTCGTTGTCAACTTTTACTATGCCGCTATCCGGCGTAAGCAATCCAACAATGTGTTTAAGCAGAACACTTTTGCCGCATCCGCTTCTTCCGATAATTGCGGCTGAATCGCCGCTGTTTATTGTAAGATTTATACCGCGTAATACGTAATTACTGCCGAATGTTTTGTGAACGTCGATTATCTCGATCATTGTTCCTGGGAAAAAAGTTGCTGGAAATATAAAAAAGAATTTGACGTTTAGCGAAGTGAAATAATTAAGCAAGCGGAACCTTACCGGCTCCGCTTAATGATTCTACCATTACTTAATTAATAACATTTTCCTGCTGATGTTTACGTTGTTACCAACCAATCTGTAAATGTAAACGAGTCTGTAAAATAATTTGTGTAAATGGATTTTTGAATTAAAGAACATTTTGTA
>DYHC01000035.1:5105-11120 GCA_020724325.1 Melioribacter roseus | reverse complement strand
TATGTTATTTTATATGCTATTGTAATATTTCTTAAATTCAAATTCGGTAAGTGGGAAAACTATAAAAAAGTGTAGGTTTTTGTGATGAAAAAACTTGACAAAGTTATCGTTTAAGAATATATTTTGAGCAGAAAATTGAATATGAAATCCAAAGTGCTCATATTGTTCCTGATTTCAATAACGGTGGTTTACTCCGGTGTTGAACTTATCAGGTTTACCGCAAAAAGTCTGAATGGAAATGTAGTTTTGAATTGGCAGACAGCCACAGAAACCAACCTGAAACATTTTGTAGTTGAAAGAAGATCAGCAGATGGAAATTTCTTTGAGATAGCCATAGTTGAACCAAGGAGCGATAAGAATTACCAGTATGTTGATCAATCTGCTTTCAAGACTTTAGATGCAGTATATTCCTACCGACTTAAGATTGTTGATAATGACGGCTCTATTTCTTATTCAGGGATTCAATCGGTTTATCATAACGTATCCAGCGTTAAGAGAACCTGGGGTAGTATAAAAGCCCTGTTTCGTTAATGCGATTTTTGCCCTACAGAATTTTCCATTTCCAATTAATTATCTTGTAAGAAAATGATTAATAGTAATCTTCCTATTTATTTAGCGTCCAGATCTCCGCGCAGAAAAAAATTATTAAAGCAATTGGGAATAAAATTCAGGGCTTTTGCTGTTGATTTTAACGAAGAAATTTTAGACGGCGAACATCCAGTCCAAACAGTAAAAAGACTTGCAGAACATAAATCGCGTCTTGCTGTAGTAAAAGTTAGTAAAGGAATTGTTATAACCGCAGATACAATTGTTGTACTCAATAATGAAATAATCGGTAAACCTAAAAACAAAAAAGATGCATTTAATATCTTATCGAGACTAAGCGCAAAGACTCACCAGGTTTACACAGGATTTGTAGTTTTTAATACAGTCAGCAAAAAGAAAATCCTGGGTTATGAGAAAACATCGGTTACCTTTAAACGGCTAACCAAAAAAGAAATGTATGATTATATTAAATCCGGAAGTCCTATGGATAAAGCCGGTGCATATGGAATTCAAGATGATTTTGGGGCAGTGTTTGTCAAAAGAATTAACGGCTGCTATTATAACGTGGTTGGTTTGCCGCTTGCTAAACTCTATAAATCCTTAGTAGATATTTTGTGAGGTGACTTTAAATCTTTAAAAAACAGATCAGTTTGGCTTCGTAACAGCAGCAATATTTTTTGTATTTCCATTTTGTTCTGAATTCGATTTAGCATTAGATCCTATTAAAAAAGAACCGGTTTCTGCGGTTTATTACAGCTTGAACAGTTTTTTTTATGATTCTTTTTACATATCTACTAATCGTTTTTGAATGTTTTGCATTTTAGCTTATTCTAATTAATTTTGATTTGAGCATTACAATTTTATTCCCGGTGTTTGTTTACGCTTTATCGAAAAATTGAAGATGCAGTTTAGAAGTTTTGGTTCTATATCGTGTAAAAGCAGAAACACCAAATAATTTTGGTTAGCGGCGGTATATCAAAGGAAAATAACATTGCATCAAATAGGAAATTTGGATCTGTTGCGTTATAGATGGAGTTTTTATTTTGATCAACAATTATATTTTTCTTTCATAGACAACACAAAGAATAATTTTTCAAAAAATAGTTTTTAATAACCGGATAAATTGAATGACAACTAAAATTATATGGACAAAGATTGATGAAGCCCCGGCATTAGCTTCATATAGTTTTCTACCCATATTGCAATCATTTGTAAAAGGGACTGGAATAGACGTTGAGGAAAAGGATATATCGTTAGCTGGAAGAATTATTGCAAACTTCCCGGATAATTTAACTGCAGAACAGAAAATCCAGGATTACTTAACCGAGCTGGGAGAAAATGCTAAAAAACCGGATGCAATTATTATCAAACTTCCTAACATAAGTGCAACAGTTCCCCAGCTTCAGGAAGCTATTAAAGAATTACAAGCAAAAGGTTATAATATTCCGGACTATCCTGAAGAACCAAAAACAGACGCCGAAAGAGAGATCAAAAATAGATATTCCAGAGTTTTAGGTTCGGCTGTTAATCCGGTTTTAAGAGAAGGGAATTCGGATAGAAGAGCATCCGCATCGGTTAAAAAATTTGCGCAAAAATATCCTCATAAAATGATGAAGCCGTGGCCTCAATCGGGTTCAAAAACTCGTGTTGCACATATGAATCAAAAAGATTTTTATGGAACTGAAAAATCTATTACACTAAAAAATGACGATGTTGTGAGGATCGAATTTATTGATAATAATGGAAATGTCTCGGTTCTAAAGGAAAAATTGAAACTGCTTACTGGAGAAGTGATTGATGCATCGGTTATGAATGTTAAGGAATTAAGAAAATTCTACTCAGAACAAATTGAAGCAGCAAAAAAAGATAACATACTTCTTTCGCTTCACCTTAAAGCAACAATGATGAAAGTATCCGATCCTATTATGTTTGGTCATGCAGTTTATGTCTATTTCAAAGATGCATTCGAAAAACATGCTGACACATTGAAAGAAATTGGCGCAAATGTTAATAACGGATTGATGGATATTTTTGAAAAAATTAAAAAATTACCTGATGAAAAAAGAACTGAGATTGAGAATGATATAAATAAAATTATGGATACAAATGCTTCTCTGGCAATGGTTGATACAAGAACCGGTAAAACAAATCTGCATCTTCCGAATGATGTTATAATTGATGCATCGATGCCGAATATTATCCGTGACGGCGGTAAAATGTGGAATAGTAAAGATGAATTACAGGATTGTATCGCAATGATTCCGGACCGTTGTTATGCTACGATGTATCAGGAAATAATAGAAGATGCAAAAGCAAAAAGGCAGTTCGACCCGGCAACAATGGGTGCTGTATCAAATGTAGGATTAATGGCATTGAAAGCTGAAGAATATGGTTCGCACGATAAGACTTTTGAAGTTATAGGAAATGGATCTGTCCGTGTAGTAAATTCTAAAAATGAAATTCTACTTGAACAACTAGTCGAGTCGGGTGATATATTTAGAATGTGCCAAACAAAAGATGAAGCCATAAAAGATTGGATTAAACTTGCTGTTAATAGAGCGAAATTATCCTCAACACCGGCAATTTTCTGGCTCGATGAAAAGAGAGGTCACGATAAAGAAATTATTGCAAAGGTTAAAAAATATTTACCCGATTATGATACAACCGGACTCGAAATAAAAATTCTTAAACCGGTTGATGCAATGAAATACACACTCTATAGAACACGTAAAGGATTGGATACAATTTCTGTAACAGGAAATGTTCTGCGTGATTATTTAACTGATTTATTCCCGATACTCGAATTAGGAACCAGTGCTAAAATGCTTTCAATAATTCCTTTGTTAAACGGAGGCGGACTTTTCGAAACCGGCGCTGGTGGTTCTGCACCAAAGCATGTTCAGCAATTATTAAAAGAAAATCATTTACGGTGGGATTCACTTGGCGAATACAATGCTCTCGTTCCGGCTCTGGAAATGATTTACGATAAGACAAAAAATATTAAAGCAAAAATATTAGCTGACGCTCTTGATAAAGCGATCGGGAAATATCTTGAGAATTCCAAATCACCTTGCCGTAAAGTAAATGAAATTGATAACCGTGGAAGCTCATTTTATCTTGCTTATTATTGGACACAAGCTTTAGCTGAGCAGAATGATGACATTGAAATGAAAAACCGTTTTACAAAAATTGCCGAAGAGATTGAAACCAACGAAAAGAAAATTGTGGAAGAATTGTTAGCTGTTCAGGGTAAACCAGCAGATCTTGGCGGTTATTATATGCCAGATGATGAAAAAGCGTTTTCTGTAATGAGACCGAGCAGCACGTTGAATAGAATTATTGATGAAATGTAATGTTGAATAATTTGGTAACTATAATGAAAAAAAGTAGTAAGCATTATTCATAGGGCATGCTTATTTTACTCCGGCTTATGGAATTTCTTCAATAGCTAATAATTGTCTGGTAGAGTTTAACTACAGCTTTTCACAAATTGAATCTATTTTTTCGCTTCAATTTAACATAACATATTCTAATTACCAACAATTTTTTCAAGCCTTTGTCACGTCTCCCGTCTGCCCGCCGTCATTTGCGCGGGTTTCACTTTTCACGTTTTAGGTTACAGAATAGATCACGAAGTAACACGGATTTAACAGATTCCCACAAATTTTAGCTGAGCCGCATTCTGATTTCGTATTTATGACCTCTTGCTTCTTGACTCATGCTTTCTTCCTACGCTTATTAACACTCGTTCACATAATCGTTTCAAAACGACTTACCTATCCTTGATTTTAGAGCACATCATTATTATTTTGCACCGCCTAAATCATATAAAAATGGAGGTTTAAGATGCGTGACGATAATGGAATTGGAAAAGGTTTATTAATCGGTTTTCTTACTGGAGCTGCCGTAGGATCAATAATTGCACTCCTTTTTGCTCCAAAATCCGGTAAAGAATTGCGCGAGGATATTAAAAATAAGTCGCAGGATTTTCTTGAAGATGCCGAACAATACCTTGCAAGTGCTAAAGACAAAGCTTCGCAATTAATAAACGAAGGTAAAAAAAAATCGGAAAAATTAGTTTCTGATGCTAAAGAAAAAGTTGATGCGCTTTTAGGTGAAGCAGAAAAAATTCTTAGCGATGCTAAAGATAAAGCCGGGCACGCAGTTGAGACTGGGAAAGTGAAAATTGAAAAAGAGGGCGAGCGATTAAAATCTGCTATTAAAGCCGGTATGGATGCTTACCGGTCTGAAAAAGAAGCTTAAGAGATCATGACGATCATTGATCTATTCCTAATCATATTAATACTATCGGCTTCGGCTTTATGTATCTATCTAATTTTTATATTAAAAAATTTACTTAAGAAAGTTGAAGCCGTTAGTTCAGATTTTCACAATTTTATTAATAAGTCCTACCCAGTTTTAGATCAGCTTAATGAAATTTCCAGAAGAGCAAATAAAATTGTTACAGAAGCAGAAAATTATTGGGATGAAATAGACAATACTTTAAAAAAAATGAAGGAGAAAGTTTCTGGTTTTAAAAATCTGAACCTTATCCGCGATACGGAAAATCCTGCCAAAGATCTCATCAAAAATCTGAAAGCATTTATAAAAGGTATTTCAGCTTTCTGGCAGACTTTTAAAAGAAATTAATCTATAGTTCATTGTAAGGAGATATCATATTGAAAGAGTATAATCCAGAAGCTATAAGAAATATAGCGTTTGTTGGTCATGGTGGAAGTGGAAAAACTACTATTTCTGAATTGTTATTGTTTACGGCTGGTGAAATTAATCGAATAGGAAAAATTGAAGACGGAAATACTACTTCCGATTTTAATCAAAATGAAATTGATAGGCAGATTTCAATTTCTGCTTCTCCGCTTCATCTTGATTGGAATATTAACAAAATTAATTTAATCGATACACCGGGTTTCCCCGATTTTATTGGACAAGTTATTTCCAGTCTTCAGGTTGCTGATCTTGGAGTCTCGGTTATTAAAAGTGCTGAAGGAATTGAAGTAGGTACAGATTTAACCTGGGAATTAGTAAAGAAGAATAAACTTCCCGCTGCCGTAATAATTAACAAAGTAGATAATGAGCATTCGAGGTTTTTTGAAACTGTTCAGCAAGCTAAAAACCGTCTCGGTTCCGATGTTACTGTTGTTTCATTCCCTGTTAAAGAAGGATTGAACTTTAACGCTGTTGTAGATCTGGTTAAAATGAAAGTTGCAACATATGGCGATGCCGGGTCTAAGAAGGTTACTGAAAGTGAAGTTCCCGATGACTTAAAATCACAAGCACATAAACTTAGAGAGGAATTGATAGAGAAAGTTGCTGAATCATCCGAAGAATTAATGAATAAATTTTTTGAAGAAGGAACACTTACTGACGAAGAATTAAATGCCGGACTGAAAGCAGCAATAACAAAAGGCGGATTAATTCCAACGTTTGCATTTTCTGCAACAAAAGGTG
>DYHC01000035.1:0-5095 GCA_020724325.1 Melioribacter roseus | reverse complement strand
TAAATACATTTCTAGATTTTGCTTCAAAATATTTTCCTGCTCCGAATGAAAGAGAACCGATTGAAGCATCGATGAAGGATAATGATAATAAAGTTAAGATTAAATGCGACCCGAAAGGTGAACCCTCATTGTTCATTTTCAAATCACTCTCCGAACAGCACGTAGGCGAACTCTCTATTTTTAAAGTTTATTCCGGTACTGTTACACCGGGAATGGACCTGATTAATACTCATAAAGACAAAGTAGAAAGAATGGGTCAGATTTTTATTCTTAACGGTAGAAATAGAAAGGAAGTACCCAAACTTATTGCCGGCGATATTGGTGCTGTTGTTAAACTTAAAGACAGTCATACCGGCGATACTCTTTGTTCAAAAAACTTTACAGTCGTAATTCCAGAAATTCAATATCCTGAACCTGTTATTCGATTTGCGGTTAAACCAAAAGCTAAAGGAGACGAAGACAAAATATCGGCTGCATTACACACTGCTCACGAAGAAGAGCCGTCCTTAATCTCTCGATTTGATCCTGAAATTTCTCAGACTATAGTTGCAGGACAAGGCGAGCTTCAGCTTAATCTTGCTATCAAATTATTGAAAGACAGGTATGGAGTAGAAGTTGACTTAGTAGAGCCAAGAATTCCTTATAGAGAAACTATTAAGGGAAAATGCGAGGATGCAGAGTATAAACATAAAAAGCAATCGGGAGGACGCGGTCAATACGGACATGTTCATTTGAAATTAGAACCACTTACAAGAGGCAGCGGGTATGAATTTGATGATGCAATTGTTGGCGGTGTAGTTCCCGGTCGTTTTATTCCGGCTGTTGAAAAAGGTCTTAAAGATATTATGACTAAGGGAATTCTTACAGGAAGCCGTGTTGTTGATGTTAAAGTTACTTTGTTCGATGGAACATATCACTCTGTTGATTCGGATGAAGTATCATTCAAAATTGCTGCATCGCAAGCTTTCAAAAAAGGTTTTATGGAAGCCAGACCAGTTATACTTGAACCGATCTACAATATTACTGTAAAGATTCCTGAAGAATATATGGGCGATGTTATGGGCGATATATCCAGCCGCAGAGGTAAGATTCAAGGTATGGATTCTGAAAGTCCTTTCCAGATTATTAAAGCAAAAGCTCCTCTTGCCGAACTTCATAAATATTCAACCCAGCTAAGAAGTTTGACACAGGGACGCGGAATGTTTGCTATGTCTTTCTCTCATTACGAGGAAGTACCAAAGGAAATTGAAAGTAAGATTATAGAAGAATATCAGAAATCCAAACAGGAAGACGAAGAATAATTAAAGCAGATTGATAACAGGAGTTTACCTTAATTTCAGCAGGATAAACTCCTTTTTTATTTGAGGCAGCAATGGATCGTCTTTGGTCGCCATGGCGTTCAAATTATATAGAATCATTTAATCATGAAAAAAGAGCCGGCAACTGCATCTTCTGCGATGCAGTCAGCCAGAATTTAAGCAGCGACAATTCCCTCAAAGTATTCGATAATAAAACTTGTTTTGCACTACTTAATCTTTATCCTTACAACAGCGGGCACTTAATGGTTGTACCTAAAAAACATTTTTCAGACATACATCAATTAAGCGAAGATGAAACAGCCGAGATTATGGCAACTATAAAACTATCTATGAAAGCACTTGATTATGTAATGAAACCGCAAGGATTTAATGTTGGTGCAAATTTAGGTAAAGCTGCCGGTGCGGGAATTGAAGACCATATTCATTTCCATGTTGTTCCGCGCTGGAACGGCGATACTAATTTTTTCCCTGTTATAGGTGATGTAAAAATTATTTCACAGGATTTGCTACAAACAAAGAGAAATCTTGTTGATGCTTTCAACAAAATTATTCAGGAAGAAAATAAATAATCTTTCTCCATAAATATTTTTTTTGACTTATATTTCGCTCCATCTTTCTACAATCTAATCTATCTGAAAGGATCTGAATGGAACAAAATCCAGAAACCCTTGAAAAATTGAGAGTACCTGCACTTGATGAAATACTTGGCAGTAAATTTCTTGTATTGGATGACGGATTTATCAGAGTTGTTGATTATATGGGAAGCGACGAATCAATTGTTCAAGCTGCTCGTGTATCATACGGCAAAGGGACAAAAAAAGTCTCTGAGGACCGCGGTTTAATCAGGTATTTAATGCGTCACCATCATACAACACCTTTCGAAATGTGCGAAATTAAACTCCACATTCGCGTTCCTATGGATACGTGGCGTCAATGGATTAGGCACAGAACTGCAAACGTTAATGAATATTCAACGCGCTATTCAATTGCTATCGATGCATCACAAAAAACAAAAACAGGTGAATGGCGCATTCAAGCTAAGGATAACAAACAAGGAAGCGAAGGATTCTTTCCGGAAGAGATTGGCAGCAAGTTAACAGAGCGCGAAGCGGAGCTTCAGAATTTTGCAAAAGAAATTTATATGGAAAGACTTTCTCTTGGTGTTGCACGCGAACAGGCAAGAAAAGATCTTCCGCTTTCTACTTATACAGAAGCTTACTGGAAAATTGATCTTCAAAATCTTTTTCACTTTCTTGCTCTTAGAATGGAAAGTCATGCTCAGTTTGAAATAAGAACATATGCTAATGTAATTGGCAGCCAAATTGTTAGACGCTGGTGCCCTATTGCTTGGGAAGCTTTTCTGGATTATAGAATTAACTCCTTAAGTTTTTCTGCTCAGGAAACTGAAATACTTAAACAAATCTATGCCGGCAATAAAAATGAAGCAGTTAAATTAGCAGACGGTTTCGGTTGGATTAAAATTATCGATAAAAGATTTGCAAAAAATATTGAAAGGATGGAATTCGAAGAGAAGTTAGAAATACTTGGAATTGAAAAACCTTGGGAATAACTACTATCCGATATTCTTTACTTTATGATAATTATGCAACGATAAATGAATTGATTAACTTCGCTTCACAAACGTTGTGTTAACGAATGTGGCAATAATTGTTAATCGCTGCTTCATTACTGAGGATACTTACTTTTTAACATATAAGAAGTTTCATTTTGTAAATGCTATTTTGCAAATCTCTAAAAGGTATTATTGGAAAAAATTATTATTGCTGCTGTTTCTGCAAATAGAGTAATTGGTCGTAATGGAGTTACGCCCTGGCATCTGGTAGAAGAGCTGAAGCATTTCAAAAATACAACGACCGGTTTTCCTGTTATTATGGGGAAAAACACTTGGGAAACATTGAAATATCCACTCGAAAACCGGCTTAATATTGTTCTAACCCGAAATACATTATTTTCTTTTATTCATCCAAACGTTGTAATTTGCAACTCAATTCCCGAGTCATTATCATATTGCGAGAAGAATAGTTATTCTAAAATATTTTTCATAGGCGGAGGAGAGATTTTTAAGCAAACTATCACCATTGTTGATAGGATGATAATTTCCTCTATTAAGCTTGATTTCGAAGGCGATTGCTACTTTCCGGAGTTTGATATAAATGAATGGGAACTTGTTACATCTGTAGATAAAAATGATTTTGTAATTAATGAGTATTTGAGAAGGTAAAAAATTTTTTGACGCAAAAAATAAAAATATTGCCCGAAAACATTGCTAATAAGATAGCTGCCGGCGAGGTTGTTAACCGTCCTGAATCTGTTGTAAAAGAATTGATGGAAAACGCTATTGATGCCGGCTCAAATCAGATTGAAGTCTATGTTAAAAATGCCGGCAAGAATTTTTTGCAGGTAATTGATGATGCTTCCGGTATGTCCGAAGACGATGCTCTTATATGTATTCAACGTCATGCCACAAGTAAAATAAATTCTATAGAAGACTTAGAAGGAATTAAGACGTTAGGTTTCCGCGGAGAAGCTCTTGCATCAATAGCAGCAGTATCTATCTTCGAACTTAGAACAAGACGTTTAGAGGATGAGCTTGGTATTTTTATTAGAAGTAGTGAAGGTGAAAGTATAACCAAAGAAAAAGGCGCTTTTCCGGCTGGAACTTCGGTTACTGTAAAAAATCTTTTTTATAATGTTCCGGCACGAAGAAATTTTCTTAAATCAAATTCTACCGAGCTTAAACATATTATAGAAACATTTAAGAAAATTGCCTTAAGCCATCCTGATATAGCATTCAGACTTATTAACGAAGACGATGAAATTTTTACTCTGCCGAAGCAGGGTTATAAGGAACGAATAAGTTCCATCTTTGGCGAAAATATTACTGAGCTAATTATCGAAGCAAAAGAAATTACCGACTACTTAAGTCTAACCGGATACATTACTAAACCTGCATATCTAAAACGAAGCAAAGGCGGACAATATTTATTTCTGAATAACCGTTACGTGCAGAGTAAAATAATTAATCATGCCGTATTTACTGCTTATGAAAATTTTATGGAGAAAGGGGATTATCCTTTCTTCGTTCTTTTTTTAACTGTCGATCCCAAAAAAGTTGATGTGAATGTTCATCCATCTAAACTGGAAGTAAAATTCGACGACGAAAAAGAAATTTATTCCTTTGTTAATGCTGTTATCAAAAAGACATTGGGCAGCTACGATCTGGTTCCATCGGTCTCGTTCCATAATAATGTGGAGAAAGAGGCTCTAAGGTTTAACGCCTATAATCCAATTGATAGAAGAGATTTTAGCGATAGACCTTTTGCAGGTCAAACAGAACAGAACAAACGAAAATCAATATTTTCTGAAGATGAAATAGATCAGTTGTTCGAAAATCTGAACCGAGAAATAAAATCGGCAGCACCAGATTCAAGTGTAGAACATCCTTTTGAAAATAATATTCAAAAAGAAGTCTATCATGAATCTGATTCGCTTCAATCATCCTCACATGAAACTCCGTTTATTCTTTCGCAGATAAAAAGCGGATTAATGATTATTGATGCCCACGTTGCTCACGAAAGAATCCTATTTGAAAAAGCGCTTCAATCCTTTGAAGCAAATATGCCTTTCTCACAGCACCTTTTATTTCCGCAGATAATAAAGCTTGATCCGGCTGACTATCAGCTGGTTAGAGAACTTGAACCTTATTTAACTAATCTTGGGTTTACTCTTAAGTATAAGCCGAAGAACATTGTTGA
>DYHC01000034.1:3468-11217 GCA_020724325.1 Melioribacter roseus | reverse complement strand
ACTTCATCCCGGGCGAAGTCGAGAGATAACAAGCGGAGTTTATATTTACACACTTTCTGCAAATGGAATTGTACTCAGTAAGAAGATGCTGCTCGCAAAATAATGTGAAGAAAGACAAAATTATCAAACAACCTGGTCATATTTGATTGGGTTGAGTTCAAAATCAAATATCTTTTAGCATTTCTCAATCCTTCTTAGAATTTGTAATTTAGCAAAAGTAAAAAAACAACAATATTAGAACATTTAATGAAAACAATTATTGAGCCATTCAAAATTAAGTCCGTTGAACAGATAAGATTTACAACAAAGGAAGAGCGTAAAAAAATAATTGAGAACGCCGGTTATAATCCGTTTTTAATTCGTGCCGATGACGTGCTAATAGACCTTTTAACAGACAGTGGAACTGCTGCGATGAGCTCCGACCAGTGGGCTGGTATTATGCGCGGCGACGAATCGTATGCCGGCGCAAAAAGCTTCTATGTATTCGAAAACGCAGTTACAAAAATAACGGGCGATAAGTTTATTATTCCAACACACCAAGGAAGAGCTGCAGAAAAAATATTGTTCTCCATTCTTGGTGGACCAGGCAAATACTTTGCAAGCAATACATTTTTCGATACCACGCGCGCAAACGTTGAATTCAGCGGTTCCGAAGCACATGATTTTTTATGTGAAGTTGGTAAGCACCCGGAACAGCGGGCGCCATTCAAAGGGAATATGGATGTTGATGCTCTCGAAACTTTTATCAAAAAATACGGCAAGGAAAACATTCCTCTTGTTGTCTTAACTGTTACAAATAATTCGGGCGGCGGTCAGCCCGTTTCAATGAAAAATATTAAGGATGTTAAAGATGTCTGCAAGAAATACGGCATTCCTCTTTTCTTGGATGCTTGCCGCTTTGCAGAGAATGCATACTTTATAAAAATGAGAGAAGAAGGTTATGCCGATAAATCAGTTTTAGAAATTGTTAAGGAAATGTTTTCGTATGCAGACGGCTCAACAATGAGTGCTAAGAAAGATGCCCTCGTTAATATTGGCGGATGGCTTTCATTAAATGACGAAGAACTTGCTATGAAGTGCCGTAATCTTTTAATTGTAACTGAAGGATTTACTACATACGGCGGACTTGCCGGTAGGGACCTGGAAGCAATTGCTCAAGGTCTCGAAGAAGTTGTTGATGAACATTATCTAAAATATAGAATTAGAAGCACAGAATATCTTGGTGAAAAATTAATTGATGCCGGCGTTCCAATTATTGAACCGCCCGGCGGTCATGCTATCTACATTGACGCTAAAAGATTTTTACCACATATTAAACCCGAAGAATATCCCGGTCAATCTATTGTGTGCGGGCTGTATATTGAAGGCGGAGTTAGAACCGTTGAAATTGGATCTGTAATGTTCGGTAAATATGATAATGATGGAAAACTGATTCCATCTGTTATGGAGCTTGTCCGACTTGCAATTCCACGGCGTGTTTATACACAGAGTCATGTAGATTATGTCTCCGAAGTTGTTATTGAAGTATTTAAGAACAGAGATAAACTGAAAGGTTATAAGATTATTTATGAAGCACCAATGCTTAGGCACTTTACTGCCAAGTTTGTACCGATTTAATCTGGCTGCACAGGAGTTAACGGAGAAAGTACAAAGAGACACAAAGAATAAATGAAGTTAAAAAAACATTTTTCATATAAATCGAAATATCAAATTTGGCGGCTGTTAATATCCGATACTAATAAACTAGTAATTGAATTGCGCGATGTTGATAAGAAGGAGGTTTTTTTCAGTTGCTATAATCTTGCTAAAGGCAAAAAAGTATTTGATTTGTTACAGATAGAAGAAAAATACTGGATTGGAATTGAAACATTATATAAAGACATGATATTTTTTCACAAGTATGCCAAACCTGATATGCCTGGTCATAAACAAATTATCGGATTCGATATTGCAAGCAAGTCTGTTAAGTGGACCGATTCCAGCAATTCATTTCTTTTTGCATATAATGATAAGATTTATTGTTGCAGGCAGAATTTTGAGAGCAGGAATTTCTCCGCTTTAAATTATCGATCTGGAATTTTGGAAGAATCTTTGGGAGATGATTCAGATAAAATAAATCAGTTACGGTTAGAATCCAATAAGCTTACTGGAGAGAACAATTATCTATTCACAGAACAATGGCAGCCGGAATTATCCGAGCCGGCAATTAACAAAGCAATTACAAAAATAATTTCCAGTCTTGATATTGTTGGAAACGTTGAATATACTGCCTTTGGCAATCTTCTATTCTTCAGTTTTCACTCAAAAATACTTAACGGAAATCTTATGAACAGATTTTTTGCTTACAACCTCTCGAAACAGGAAATAGTTCTTGATGATATATTGAATGTTAGTACAAACTCTCTGATTCCCGATTCCTTTTTTGTATTCAAAAACTTTTTACTGGTTCTTAAAGAGAAGAACAGCATTATTGTTTATCAACTGGAATAGATATGGATTTAACACAAGAAGAAAAAACAATACTTCTTGAAGCCGCAAGAAAATCAATCACTTTGTTTTTTGCCGGCGGGGAGATTTCCGAACCAGATTATAAAAAATACCCGGTACTTAAAACTCATTCCGGTGCATTTGTAACTCTATCAGAACAGGGAAAACTTAGGGGCTGTATCGGGTTTATTATTTCCGATAAACCGTTATTTAAAACTGTTTGTGAAGCCGCAGTTAATGCTGCTCAGAACGATCCAAGATTTAATCCGCTTAGTCAGGATGAACTTTCTAGTGTCTCAATCGAGATCTCTGTTTTATCGGAACCGTTTCCGCTTAAAAGTTATGATGAAATTGAAATTGGAAAACACGGCTTAATTCTCGAAGAGAAAGGGCGGCGCGGGCTGCTTCTTCCGCAGGTTCCGGTTGAGCATCAAATGAATAAAGAGCAATATCTCGATGCAATTTGTCTCAAGTCGGGCTTTAATGCCGGCTACTGGCGGGAAAAACAATTGAAGTTAAGCGGTTTTACTGCAGTTGTATTTAGTGAAAAATTATTAACAAAGGTTGAGTAATAAAATGAGGGGCATAAGAGATCCTGCCGTTGCTGGAGTATTTTATCCGGCTTCTCAGATAAAACTAAAAGAACAGGTTAATATTTTACTGAGCGAAGCAATTACCAATCAAAAATTTTCTGATGTTGCCGGAATAGTTTCCCCTCACGCCGGCTATATCTATTCCGGTAAGACTGCTGCCTATGGTTTTAATTCCTCGGTTAATAATAACATTGAAACTGTCTTAATAATTTCTCCAAGTCACCGCGAGTATTTTAAAGGAATTTCAATATATGATGGAGAAGCTTACAGAACACCGTTGGGCGATGTTCCCCTCAACAAAGATGTAACAGAAAAAATAATTTCAGATAGTAAAATAATTTTTAAGGGAAATCAGGGGCACCGCACAGAACATGCTGTAGAAGTTCAAATTCCTTTTCTTCAGATTCTGTTGAAAGATTTTTCTATTGTTCCTATTGTAATTGGTGATCAAAATAGAAATATTGTTTACGAACTTGCAGATAGAATTGCACCGTTAGTAAACAACAAAACATTAATTGTTGCAAGCTCCGATCTCTCGCATTTTTACTCCAGGTCCGCAGCAGATAAAATGGATTCCATTGTTGAACAGAATATTGCAAACAACGATTATGAACAATTACAGTGCGACCTCGAACTTGGCAGATGCGAAGCATGCGGCGGAGGAGCAATAGTTGCAATGATGCGGGCTGCAAATCTTGCTGGTAAAAATAAAAGTAAAATTGTTGCAAGATCCGATTCCGGCGATGTTACCGGAGATCTTTCCGAAGTTGTTGGTTACCTTAGTTCGGTTACATATTCTTAATTAATTCGGTTTACCCGGCGGCAGAAATTATTTTTAAGGAATTATTTTTAGCAAATAAAAATCTTCTTTAAGTATTGCCTTATATTAAGTTTTATTATAGCTTGTAATCCCAATTAGACCTCTCAACAAATTTTAATCAACAAAAGGGAAAAAATGACTGATCATCAATTCAGCGAGAACTTACTGAATGTAAGAATGTCTCCAATCGTAAGTATTAGTGAGGAAGTCCGCAAACTTGCACCCGAGTATAAGTCTAAAACCGGAAAAGACTTTGTTTTATTTCAACGCGGCGAAATTGATTTTCCTACTCCGCAATATATCGTTGATGCTGCAAAGAATGCCCTCGATAAAGGAATAACAAAATATCCAAAATCTGGCGGAGAGGATGTTTTTAAGGAAGCGATACTTTATAAACTGAATTACTTCAACCATACAACCGGCGTCGATAAAAATAATATAGTTTGCACTTACGGCGGACAGGAATCATTAGAACTATCCTTCAAACTATTCCAGGGCAAAAAAGGCGTTGGTTTTGCACCATGCTGGAGCTGTGTCCTCGAAAATTTTGTTCCGTATTGCGGAACAGATTTTCATCAGATCCCGCTTAGCGAAGATTTCAGCATTGATTACGATCTGCTCGATAAAGCACTTAAAGGCGCATCATTCTTCTACCTTAATACTCCGCAGAATCCAACCGGAAAACTCTTTACCAAAAAAGAAGTAACTGCAATTGTTGATCTATGTGCAAAACATGGCGCATTCGTAATTTCTGATGAAGCTTACGAAGCTGTCGTATTCGATGAAGAGAAACATTTTAGCCCAGCATCTTTAGAATATGAAAATATAATCAGCACGTTCACGTTATCTAAAACATTTTCTATGACGGGCTGGCGTCTAGGATATCTTGTTACACGCAACAAGCAGATTCCAAATCTTCTTAAACTTGGTAATTATACTCAAACCGCGGGAGTAACTACATTTCTTCAGTATGCTGCTGCAGAAGCCTTGAATAACAAGGATGAAAGCCAAAAAACAATTAACGCAATGGTTGCCGAATACCAGAAAAGAAGAGATATATTTTATGATGGATTAATAAGCATTGATGGATTAAGTGTAACTAAGCCGAAAGGGGGATTTTACTTTTTCCCTGACTTCCATAACTTCATTCCGAAAAATGTTTCTGGTGATGAACGAAAACTCTATATCTATAAACATTTATTAAATGAAGGAGTTGCTTCTGTCTATGGCTCATGTTTTGGAAATTATTTTGATGACTATGTTCGGTTTTCGTTTTCAACAACTCCAGTTGAAAGCATTTTGGATGGATTGGATCGCATTAAGAAAATATGTATATGATTATTATTACAAAAATGAAGTTTGTTTAGTGAATTATTTTCTCTCTTGTTCTGTTTGGTAATTTTATAATTATAAATTCTCAAGGGCATAATATGAAAAAATATTTTTTGCGGGTTAGCATTATTTTGAGTTCCGTTTTCTATTACAATGCAACCGCTCAGGTGTTCTCACTTAAAGTTGACGGTAAATTTATGAAAGGTAAAGTCACCGAAGCAGTTATAATAAATTTAGGACTAACAGATTATTTACAGATTAGAGCCGAATCTGAAGACAAAATAGTGTATCTCTATTGCAAAGCTGATGCTCTAAAAGGTGAAGCACCTGTTAAACTTAAGTTCCGCGAACCTAATTACGAAAAAGGCGAAAAACCAGATTCTGAACTGATATGGGTCCCCGAGGGACCTGATAACCCTCAGTGGAATTCAATTAGCGGCGAAACAGATATAATAGAGCACGACCCGATAAACAAAACTATATCCGGCACATTTGAATTTGTCGTTGAAAAATTTCAATACTCGTCTAAAGCAAACAAGAAAAGACTTAGTGCCGTAATTACAAACGGAATTTTCTCTAACGTTCAGTATAGAATAGAAGAGAAGAAAGAAGGATCTACTGAGTTTGATTAAATGTAAAGATGCTCCAGTACAGTGTCTTTACAATCCTGTTTTGTTTACTGCTATTTAATTCTGCAGCTCTTCAAGTGGCTGTAAATTGTAATCGAACCGACATCAAAATTGCGGAGGCTGGAATTAATCGAGAAACATTTCAGTTGGTTTTATCATGTTGTCGAACCATCGCGCTTTCATATGTTTGCCTGAGACAGTTAAAAGCGCAAGGCTCGAAATCCGCTATTTAAATTCCCGGTTTTTTTATACATCAATTCTTTTTATTAATTTTTTATTCAAAAATATTTCCACTACTAAAGAGCTAAATATGAAACGCGTTACTTACTACTCATGTATATTAATAATATTACTTTATTCTACGCTATTCTCCCAGCAGGATACTGTATTTCAAAAAATAGTAGAGCTTGGCACAACAGATAACCGCGCTATGGTTCATCAGGATATATTATGTAATCGATTCGGTGGAAGATCAACCGGATCGGATGCATATACAAATTCTGCTCGCTGGGTTCTTAACGAATTCCTTTCGTGGGGAATTAAAGCCGAGCTCGATGAGGCTGGCGAGGAACCAGTTGGGTTTAACCGCGGTCCTTGGTTCGGCAAGATGATTAAACCCGCCGAAATGTATCTCGAATTCGGAACTCCAGGTTATACCTCCGGAACAAAAGGAAAACAGAAAGGTCATGTCGTTATTCTTCCGAAAGATGCTCTTCAAATCGATTCAATAAAAAGTAAAATAACCGGTGCGTGGGTTCTAATTGATGGAGAAAATACTGGATATCCACGCGATCACGATTCAATTAGTACCGCTACAAAAAAATTAATTTCATACGGTGCGCTCGGTACAATTCAACTGGCAAGAATTCCTTTCAGATTATTCGATGCAAGAAATGTAAAATCGTGGAATGAACTTCCAACCTTGCCGGATATCAAACTTCTTGATAAACAATTCGATCAAATAAAAACAATGGTAGAAAAAGGTGAAGAGGTTATTCTTGAATTCGATATACGGAATTTCTTCTATCAAGGACCGGTTAAATATCACAACGTAATTGCATGGCTTCCGGGAACAGAGCTTCCGGATGAATATGTAATACTTGGCGCCCATCTCGATTCGTATGATCATGCCGCCGGCGCAATTGACAATGCATCCGGCGTTTCAAGAATGATGGAAGCAATTCGCTTGCTCGTTACAGCCGGCGCCAAACCGAAACGATCGGTTATGGTTCAGCTTTATGCCGCTGAAGAACGCGGATTGATCGGCTCGCGTGCATGGGTTGCAAAAAACAAAGATAAGGTTCCTAAAATTTCTCTGATGCTTAACAATGATAGCGGAACCAATCCTGTTATTGGAATGGGCGTTCCAAAAGTAATTTACGATTTCATTAAACCTGCTGTCGAACCAATTGAAAATCTTCAGCTTAAGTATAAATTTTCTCTTCAGGAAACCGGATTAATAAGAAGAGCTGGACGCGGCGGAACCGACAGTCATTCGTTTACAATGGAGGGTATTCCGGCTCCTTGGCTTAGAACTCAAGGCCCGCATCAATACGGAACAACATGGCATACATTGCTTGATACTTACGATCAAACTATTCCTGATGCTCAGGAATATAGTGCGCTAATATTTGCATTACTTGCTTACCAAATTGCTAACCTGGATAAACTCGTTCCCCGCGATGGTGCTTTTTTACCTGACGGCATTTATGCGGACCTAAACACCAGCAAAGGCAGAATAACTTTAGCGTTAGATTATGAAAACGTTCCAATGACGGCAGCAAACTTTATAGGGCTTGCTGAAGGTAAAATTAAGAACAATGCTTTGAAAGAAGGAACGCCGTATTTTAATGGAAGCCTCTGGCATCGCGTTGTACCCGTGCACGTT
>DYHC01000034.1:0-3458 GCA_020724325.1 Melioribacter roseus | reverse complement strand
CAAAGACAGAAAAAGAAACAGAAGGCCCGGGCTATCAATTCCCGAATGAGATTTATCCAAAGTTAAGCCATAACAAAGCTGGAATGCTTGGAATGGCAAACTCTGGTCCGCATACAAATGGCAGTCAGTTCTACATTACGTTAGGTGATCGCTCCTACCTCGATGGTAATTATACTTTATTTGGCTGGGTTGCAGAAGGAATGAACGCTGTTAATAAAATTGTTCAGGGCGATACAATAAAAAGTATATCTATAACAAGAATCGGCGATAAAGCAAATCAATTTAATGTTACAGATGAATCGTTCCGGAAAATGGTGGATGAAGCAAAAGCAAAAGTAAAATTAGAAGAAATAGAAAGAGCCAAAGATGAAGAAGCTGCAATTAAAAAATTATTACCGAATGCGAGGTCAACTAAAACCGGAATAAAATATAAAGTTATTAAAGAAGGCGGCGGCAATAAACCCAAAACAGCTTCCGTTTTAAAAGTTAATTACAAAGGCAATGCACTGCTAAAAGATTTTCCTTTCGTTAGTACTTCAGAGGATGGAAAGCCAACTAATTATATTGATCAACCGGAATTTTTTAGTTATACATTAGGCATTACTAAAATTAATGCCGGATTAGATGAAATGTTAAGCAATATGAAAGCAGGAGAAAAAAGAAAAGTAATTGTTCCTTTTGCACTGGCTTACGGCAGTAACGGTTTTTATGCAAAAATGGTTGAAGGCAAAAAACGTTTTATAATTCCTCCGTTTACAAGTCTTATTTATGAGGTTGAAGTGTTCGAGATAAAATAAATTTTTAATAACGATCTATCTCTCTCTATTTAGTTGTACACGTTTGATATTAACAATTTTATCGAAAAGTAAAATTTGTTAGGCAGTGTGAATATATTAGGAATGAAAATGTTACATCCTTTACTTGCTGAGAGAGCTAACACCGTATAATTAGCAATTCATTTTAAGTCAAAAACCCAGCTATATGAAGTAGAATAGTATGGATCAGCTTCATTTAAAATCTTGCGATCGTATTAATTATGGAAGTTACTATACACCAAAATGGGTTGTTGATATTGTCTACAAATTTTTAAACGACCGCATCAAAAATATAAACGATTATTTTATTCTGGATACTTCTTGTGGATATGGTAGTTTTTTGCGTGGAGAAAAAGCTATTGGGGCAGATATAGATAAAAAAGCTATTTCTGTAGCAATTAAAAATTTTCCGCAATATACTTATTTCCATCACAACAGCTTATTAAATATAGCAAGAGAGAAATATAATTTAAGCGAACAAGACAAAATTATTATTGTTGGAAACCCTCCCTATAATGACATTACTTCAATAATAAGAAATAATATAAAGCAAAATATCTGTTCAAGGGATCACGATGTTGCGTCTCGAGATTTCGGAATTTCTTTTTTGTTATCCTACAGCAAACTTCGGGCGGATTATGTGTGTGTTCTACATCCATTATCATATTTAATAAAGAAAACAAATTTTGATAGTCTTGGTAACTTTAAAAATAATTATAGGCTGAAAGATGCATTAATTATAAGCTCGTGTGTTTTTACAGAAACCTCTAAATCAACTTGTTTCCCAATAATAATTGCGCTTTACGAAAATGATTTATCCGGTATGGATTATAATTTTATTTATCATTATGAATTTAAGACAGCCGATAAAAAAATTTTTTCGTTAAATCAGTTTGATTATATCTCGAACTATCTAACAAAATACCCTAATCAAAAATATGTTCGTCAAGACGATACAATAGCTTACTTCTGGACAATGCGGGATATAAATGCGTTAAAAAGGTCTAGGACATTTGTATTTGAAGAAAGTTATAATACTATTCGAGTTACAAAAGACTTTTTTGCATATTATTGTTATGTGGACATATTCAAAGAATATATTTCTCACATTCCATATTATCTTGGTAATTGTGATATAGTGATTGATGATAAATCATTTAATGATGTTAAAGAAATTTTTATTAATAAATGTATTCGAAAATATCCCGGCTTACAGAAATATTTTAATTTCGGTGATTTACCAATAGAAACAGATAGAATACTTGATGAATATTTTAAAAAACTTTTAAGGGAACACTACGTGGATTAACAGCAAAGATGATAAAGAAATGCATACTGTCAAAATTTATCCATAGATAATTTAGTGTGTTTAATATTATTTTAGAAACAGCCCGTAATAATTTTAGCGAGGTCCCATGGAAAAGTTAAAAATTATTTTCTCGGTTTTATTAATATTCATAGCCGGATGCGAAACATCTTCTCAGTTCAATGATGAAACTCCGATGCGGGAACTTACCCGCGCAGAAAAACAGCTGGTTGCCTCTTCTGATAATTTTGCATTAAAGATATTCAAAAAAATTGCTGAAGATGCGCTTGGAGAAAATGTTTTTATTTCTCCCTTAAGCATTTCAATAGCTCTTGGCATGACACTTAACGGAGCCGATGGAAACACATATGAAGCAATGCGTTCCACACTTTCACTATCCGGCATAACCCAGCAGGAAGTTAATGAATCGTATCAATCTCTAATGCAACTTCTTACAAAAATAGACGGTAAAGTAATAATGCAGATTGCCAATTCAATCTGGTATAGAAACACAATTTCTGTAAAACCAGATTTTATTGAGACAAACAAAAAGTATTTTGATGCAGTAATCAGTCCAATGAACTTCAACGACCCGGCAACAGTAAATGCAATCAACAATTGGGTTAAAGAATCTACCAACGGCAAGATTGATAAAATTGTTGAGAATATTGATCCTCAAACAATAATGTACCTTATTAATGCAATTTATTTCAAAGGTGCCTGGCAGTATCAGTTCGATAAGAATAAAACAACAGATGACCTTTTCAAAAAAGAATCGGGCGCAACAGTTCAATGCAAGATGATGAATATGGAAACAGATTTTTATATCTCGTCTAATAATACTTTTACAATGCTGGATATTCCTTACGGCAAAGGAAACTTTAGCATGACAATACTATTACCTGCTAAAGAAAAAACTGTTAAGGACGTAGTTAATGTTTTGACCGATGCTGCATGGAAAAATTCTCTAAATAGCTTGAGTAAAATGAAAAAGCAGCTTTATATGCCAAGGTTCAAGATGGAGTATAAAAGTAAATTGAACGAAACACTAAAAGCTCTGGGAATGGAAATTGCATTCGATCCTTACAGCGCTAATTTCAAAAAAATATACGAAGGAGTTGGCAACGCATATATTAGCAGTGTTGACCACAAAACTTTTGTTGATGTTAACGAAGAAGGAACTGAAGCCGCTGCGGTTACTTCTGTAACTGTTGGAGTTACTTCAATTCAGGATAATATTATTAAGCTTGATAGACCTTTTATTTTCGTAATTAGAGAAAAGACAAGCAACTGTATTTTATTTATTGGTAAGCTGGAGGATCCTTCGGTTCAATAAT
>DYHC01000033.1 GCA_020724325.1 Melioribacter roseus | reverse complement strand
CCTTTTGCAGTAGTTCGGACAGAAAAATTTCCTTCATTATCGCTCATAGTTCCATCTGTTGTATTCAGTATAAAAACATTTACATATGGTATCGGTTTATTCTTCTCGTCTTTTATCGTGCCTTCAATTCTAATTTTTTCCTGTGCAGTTAGTGAAATAAATCCTGCTATCGTCAAAAGTATTATCAGAATTAACTTATAATGATTTGTCATTTCTTTCCCTTCAATTTTTGGTCGATTTTTTCCAATAATTTTGGCAGAAGCGAATATTTAATCCATGCATAATCCGGTTGAAGGTTTAACACTTTTTGATAAGAGAATTTAGCAGCTTCAAGGTTATCTAATCTTTCCTGTGTTCTGCCCATCCACACTAAAGATTCCAAATAACCCCAATGGGGTTTAATGGAATCGATTTCATCTTCTTTTTCAAATAGTTGAATTGCTTTTGCAAAATTTTTTGCAGCATCTTCAAAGCTCCCGCCAAATGCTGCTGGTGTCTGAAATTTCATTATCCCTCTTATTATATAAGTTCGGGGATTGTCAGGATTAATATTTTGTGCATCGTCTAGTAGAGAATGTATTTTAGATGTTAGTGTAACAGCCGACATTGGATTTGAAGCGATCTTCATCATATAAATTCCGGCAAGAAGAGTTTTACCTTCCGATTCAAATTCTTTTAGTTCAGATAATTTTTCTGCATTAGCCACGCCGCTTTCGCAATTCTTTTCGAATAAGCTTTCATTACCCGGGCGCGAGCTCATTTCTAAAAGTTTGTATTCGCACAAAGTTTGATAATAAAGTGCGGTTGGTGTAAAATTGTTTTGTTCAAAAAAATCTTTTGCTTTTTGAAGCAGGTTATTGTCGTAAACAATTAGAGCTTTATTGGTTAGCGCAATAGCTTCACGCAGATCTTTTTCATTCCCTTTATTTTGAGAAGCATGCGCTTCAACAAGAGCAGCGAAAAAGAATATCATTGCTAAAATTGATGTAGAGGTTTTCATTTTATTCTCCTTTTGTAATAAATAAAGCACTTTGCATTATAAAGTATCTTGATAAAAAAATTTTATTTCTTTGTTAATGTTTCCAGATGATCGATATAGATTTCAAAAGCTTTCTTTCCGTTTTTAGTAAGGGAATAAGAAGTTCTCGGTTTTCTATCTATAAATTCTTTTTTTACTGAAACATATCCGGCTTCTTCAAGTTTTTTTATATGTACACTAAGGTTGCCGTCGGTAGTATTAACTTTTTCCTTAATGAAATTAAACTCAGCATCTTCAACACTAATTAAGAGGGCAATAACAGCCAGACGGATTCTTGAGTGTATAATATCGTTAATTTGTTGATGATCGAATTCGCTCACGATTTTACCATAATTTCTTTCTTATATCTTCTATAAATTATTATTCCGGGGATTGTTTGAAAAAATAACATAAGCAGGGACATAATTAAAAATGATTCGATTGTTTTGATAAACAACAATGCAATCCCTCCAATCCACCATCCATAAGCCAGTTTACTCATCCAATTTGCCTCACATAACTTTCCTGTTAAATAATATGCTCCTCCCATTATTATGCAAGCAATTGGACTGATTGCCATAGGATTGATCGTTCCACTAACTGTTCCGACAAACCCAATTATTGTAATGGCAATTCCTGAAACACCCCAAACGTTTCCAATCAGTTTACCGGCAAAAGTGGAAGGAAATTTTGCTTCTTGTTTTCTACCATTATAAATAGAGAAAGCCCAGCCGATGGAAATTAACACCAGCCAGATATAAAAATATTTGAAATAGATCCCGTTTAGAATAAAGATGTACATAGACATCATTCCTACAATAACAAGTATGCCCCAGAAAATATAATCCTTACCGTTATAAACAACGCTTTGCCTTGTTTCATCTATTATTTTCCGGATAAACTTTAATTCCTCTAAAGCAGTTTTCTCGTCCATCTTATTTCCTTTTTATAAAGTGCTTTGTTTTCTAAAGCGAAAATAAGTTTTACTTTGCCTTTTGTCAAGTACTTTCTTTAAAATTTTTTTAGGGAAAAGTTTTATCTATCTATTTCGAATTGTCACTGCAAAACATCTTTTAATGCGTTAATACAATAATTAATCATTTTTTCATTCGAGTTATAGCCCATTAAACCGATTCTCCAGACTTTTCCGGCAAGTTCGCCCAAGCCGGCACCAATTTCTAGATTGTGTTTGTTCAGCAGGTCCATTCTTACTTTTAATTCATCAACACCTTCAGGAATTTTTATTGTAAGTAAATTAGGTATTCTTTCTCTTTCCGGAACAAGCGGCTCCAGACCAATTTCTTCTAACCTCGAAACTAACTTAATGCTGTTTTCTTTATGTCTTTTCCAGGAGTTTTCAATTCCTTCCTCTTTAAGCAGCAATAGAGCTTCATGTAATCCATAAAACTGATTACTTGGTGCTGTATGATGATATATTCTTTTACCAGGACCATTCCAATAACCTAATAGCAGATTCAAATCATTAAACCAGCTTTGAACAGGAATATTTCTTTTCTTTATAAACTCAACTGCACGCGGACCGAATGTAATTGGGGACATTCCTGCAACGCATGCAAGCCCTTTCTGAGAACACGAATACGCAGCATCAATTTGCCATTCATCAATTCGTAGTTCAACAGCACCGAGTGAAGTTACTACATCGGCGAGGCTCAAAGCACCGAATTTATGGGCAATTTCGGAAAGTGTTTTGATATCTGATAATGCACCCGTGGAAGTTTCTGCATGAACAAATGCTACAATTTTTGTATCAGGGTTTTGTTTGAGTGCATCTTCAAGTTTGTTCGGGTCAATTGCTCTTCCCCAGGTTTCTTTAAGTGTTATTAAATTGCCGTCAATCTTTTCAACAATTTGAGTCATTCTATTAGCAAAATATCCACCGACACAAACCAGAATTTTATCCCCCGGTTCTACAAGATTAAGCAAACAAGCTTCCATTCCAAGCGAGCCGGGTCCGGATAAAACAAGCGCCGCTTCATTTTCCGTTTTGAATGTATACTTAAGCAGTACTTTTATTTCATCCATCAAACCGATGAATTGCGGATCGAGATGACCAAGTGCAGGTTTTGATAGTGCTTGTAATACTTTTGGATGAACATTAGATGGACCAGGTCCAAGTAGTACTCTATTCATTGGGAAAAATGTTCTATTCATATTAATTCCTAAAAAGTTATTCTGTAAACAATCCTGATTTTTTTAGTATTTCTTTCATTAGTAATTTTTCATTAACGGACAATACGGATAACGGACTTCTTGGTTCGCCGCCAAAATAACCGAGCAGATCCATGGCATACTTTAAGCCCGCGACTCCATACTTAGCAGTTACAGCTTTATTAACCGGTATCATTCTGTTTTGAAGATCGAGAGCTTCTGTAAGGTTTCCTTTTTCAATTAAATTTTGGATTTGAATACACTCAACTGGCGCAATATTAGCAAGTGCAAGAATACCGCCAACCGATCCGGAAGAAAATCCCGAATAAAGCATTGAAGCAGTTCCTACTAAAACGGCAAAATCTTTTCTTGTAGTAGAAATAAATTCGTTGTTTTGCCGGGCATTTTCAGAACTATTTTTTATACCAACGATGTTCGGATGTTCTGATAACGCTGCAACAGTTTCGGCTTCTATATCAACGCCCGTGAACTTTGGAACGTTATAAATGATTACTGGAATTTTTACAGTATCGGCTACAGCAGTGAAATATTTTATGAATGCCTCATGCTTCATTTCTGATTTATAAAATGATGGAGTAAGGATAAGAGAAAAATTCGCGCCTCGTTCTGCAGATTTATTTGTGAGCGAGATAGTTTCTTTGATAGAATCGCTTCCTGTTCCGGCAATAATCAATTTATTTGATGAGGCAAATTTCTTAGTCATCTCAACAAGTGTAAGTTTTTCTTCATGTGTTAAGAACACGGATTCACCGTTCGAGCCCATTACAACATAACCGGTCAATTCAGTTTTGTTCCATTTATCAATGTTTAATTGAAGTTTGTCAATCGCAAGCTCTCCATTTACAAATGGAGTTGTAATAGGAGGCATAATTCCTTGCAGCTTTTGCATATCACCTTTTATCATTTTCAATAAATATTTTTTATTACAAACCAGATATTTGCAGGTCGCTCCGCCAGGCGCCGCATATACCATGGATACCAGGACTCGCCGTAAGCAATTAATACACGGATTACAAATCCATCCTTAGCAAGTTTTTTCTGAAGTTCTGTTTTAATTCCATAAAGCATTTGGAATTCGTAGCTGGTTTTGCTAATTCCCATTTTATCTGCTTCATTAATTATACTGTTTATCAATTTCTCGTCATGTGTTGCAAAGACGGGTCGTATTTTTTTTTGAGCCGATTCCGATAATAACTTATTTGCACAGAGAAAAAAATTATTATCAACCATTGTTTTATTCTTGAATACCAAATCGTAAGGTTCTTTATATGCGCCTTTAACCATTCTAATAGAAGGATTAAAACTCAATAATTCTTCTATATCTTTCTCCGTTCGGAATAAATAAGCTTGAAGACAAATACCAACATTATCAAAATCTTTTTTACATTTCTTATAGAAATCTATTGTCCGTTTAGTATAAAGGCTGTTTTCCATATCAATAAAAACTGAATTGTGAAGTTTTTCTTTAGCATTTTTTACAATCGCTAAAAAGTTATTAATGGTTTCTTCTTCGGAGAGATCAAATCCGAGTTGAGTTAGTTTAACAGAAATTTCAATATCGAGATTTTTTTCTTTAATCTTGTCTATGAGCTTAAGGTAATGATCCCGGACTTCTTGGGCTTCAGAAAGCCGTGATATATTTTCGCCAAGCTTAGTAAATACTAATGGAACGCCAAAATGTAAATACTGTTCTGCGGCGTAAAGAGCATCTTCCTCGGTTTCGCCCGGCATGAATTTTTTGACGGCTTTACGAACGAATTTCAATTCCGGAATTCGTTCTTTCATAAATTTATTTTCTGACATCCACAACAGAATATTTTTGGAAATATTCATTGCATTTCTTTCTCAAGTCATGCTTCGGCTATCCCTCGCTTCGCTCGGGATGCTCAGCATGACGTTTGCAAAAATTAACAATGTTCAACACTATTCGGCTATCCCTCGCTTTGCTCGGGATGCTCAGCATGACGGTTGCAAAAATTAAATTTTATTAGAAGCTACTTCTTCAATTTCTTCAATGGTTTTTGGAATTGGTTTTCCTAGAACACGGCATCCGTTATTTGTTACAACTATATCGTCTTCAATTCTAACACCGCTGAAATTTCTGTATTTATTTACCATATTATAATTAATAAACTCAGTGAATTTTTTTTCATTTTGCCATTTATCAATTAGTTCTGGAATGAAATAGATCCCCGGTTCAACTGTTAGTACAACTCCAGCAACGAGCGGACGTGCATATCGCAGTGATTTCAAACCAAACTGAGTACTTCTTTTGGTCTTTTCGTCATATCCAAAATTATTTTCGCCGTAATTTTCCATATCATGAACATCAAGACCCAAAAGGTGACCAAGTCCATGCGGAAAAAACAGAGCATGAGCGCCGGCTTCAACAGCATCCTTCGTATTTCCCTTCATAATACCAAGTGCTTTTAAACCATCTGTTATTACTTCTGCTGCTCTAAGATGAACCGATTTATAATTTTTCCCTGGTCGTATTTCTTTTATTGCAGTCATATTAGAGGCGAGAACAATTTCATAAATAAATTTTTGTACCTGAGTAAATTTACCGTTAACAGGAAAAGTTCTTGTAATATCGCTTGTGTAATGTGATGTGGCTACTGCGCCTGAATCATTAACAACAAGATCACCATCTTTTAATTTATTTCCGTAATAATGATTATGGAGAGTTTGAACGTTACGCGAAAGTATTGGCGGAAAAGCTAAGCCGCATCCCATAGATAATGCAAGTCCTTCAATAAATCCAGCAACTTCACGTTCATACATTCCGGGTTTTGCAAATCTCATTGCTGCAATGTGCATTTCGTATGAGATGTTAATTGCATTTTCGATCTCCGAAATCTCCTCATTGGATTTTACTAATCTTTGTTCTGCGATCGCCTTAATGAGAATCATGGAGGCATATTCATTTACTCTATGCGGATCAATTCCAAGCAGTTTATGAATTTTAAGAATATTATCATATCGATATTGCGGGATAAAGTGAATTTTTCTTCCTTGTTTAATGGCATTATCGCATATTTCAGACAGTTCGTTTTTCGGCTTTGTAATTTTAACGCCGCACCCGGCGGCTTGCTGTTTAATTGTAGGCTGAGGACCCATCCACACAATCGTATCGATATTAAAATCATCACCGAATACAATTTCTTTGTCTTCATCAACATCAATAATTGCTGCAAGTTCTGCCCGGTTTAATCCGAAGTAATAAAGGAATGTGCTGTCCTGACGGAAATGATAAGTATTGTCTGTATAATTCATGGGTGATTCATTATTCCCAAGGAACAGAATAATTCCGTTTTTAATTCTTTTCTTTAATTCTGATCGTCGTTGAATATACGTTTTGGAGTTGAACATTTTTACCTCTTGTTGTTTGATTTTTTTTGAAAACAAACCTGTATTAAAAATATCATTTATGTTAGAACGCTGATTACACAGATGCAGTGGATTCGTACGGATATTAAAGCATCGAGTGTTCGGTTCTTCTTATAATTTCATTTTGTAATGCTTCGCTTAGGTCTACGAAGTAATCGCTGTATCCGGCTACACGTACAATAAGATCGCGGTATTTTTCCGGATGTTTTTGTGCTTCGCGTAATATATCCGCAGTTACAACGTTGAACTGAATATGATGCCCGTCCAATTTGAAATAAGTTCTTATTAATTGCACGGCTCTTTCGATGCCGACTTCTGTTTCAAGTAACTGAGGTGTAAATTTTTGATTAAGTAAAGTTCCGCCGGTTCTAAGATGATCAATTTTAGATGCTGATTTAATAACCGAAGTTGGACCATGAACATCCGATCCCTGAACGGGCGAAATTCCTTCGCTTAGAGGTTCGAACGCAAGCCGCCCATCAGGTGTAGCGCCGGTAACACTTCCAAAGTAAACATGAGAGGTTGTAGGCAGCAGATTAATTCTGAAATATCCGCCTTTTGTATTTGGTCTTCCATCAACGGCATTGAAGTAAATTTCGAAAACTTGCCGTGTTACATCATCAGCGTAGTCGTCGTCATTACCATATTTAGGTGTTTCGAATAAAAATTTATTCTGCAATTCTTTATCCTTTTCAAAATTTTCTTTTAGTGTTTCGAGCAGTTTACTCATTGTTATTTTCTTTTTATCGAACACATTATATTTGATGGAAGCAAGCGAATCTGTAATTGAGCCGAGTCCAACACCTTGAATATAAGAAGTATTATAGCGTGCACCACCGGCATTGTAGTCAATTCCTTTTTTGATGCAGTCATCAATAAGAATCGACATAAAAGGAGCGGGCATATAATTGGCATAAATCCGTTCTATAATTATATTCCCTTTTATCTTAATGTTTATGAAATGATTAAGCTGTGTTTCGTAGGCAGACATTAATTCATCGAACGATGAAAAGGAATTTGGATTGCCGGTTAAAAGTCCGATTTGTTTCTTTGTTCTTGGATCGAAGCCATTGTTTAATGTAATCTCAAGAACTTTAGCTAAATTGAAGTAACCGGTTAGAATGTAAGCTTCTTTTCCGAAAGCACCTGTTTCAACGCATCCGCTAGCACCGCCGCATCGCGCATCAATTATTGATTTGCCATGTCTTAGCATTTCCTGAATTATTGCATCAGTATTAAAAATGCTCGGCTGTCCAAATCCAGTTTTTACAATTTTCATTGTTCGTTTTAACAAACGATCGGGATTTTTCTTGCTGACTTGAACCATGGAGCTTGGTTGAAGAAGTCTCATCTCTTCAATAACATCAAGGATAACATAAGTTAAATCGTTGGCGGCATCTTCGCCTTCGGGAGTTACACCGCCTAAATTGATTAAACAGAAATCCGTATATGTTCCACTCTCTGCTGCTGTTACTCCAATTTTAGGAGGAGCTGGCTGGTTATTAAATTTTATCCAGAATGATTGAAGCAATTCTTTAATACCTTCTTCGTTTAGCAATCCGCTTTCGAGGTCTCTCTTGTAGAACGGATAGAGATGCTGGTCTAATCTTCCGGGGTTGAATGAATCCCACGTATTTAATTCTGTTATAACGCCGAGATGAACAAGCCAATAATATTGTAATGCTTCCCAGAAAGTTTGCGGTGAATTAGCAGGAACACGTTTACAGATACCTGCCATTGTTTCAAGTTCATCTTTGCGTTGTTTATCTATTTCAACATTGGCAAGCTCAAGCAATTTATTGCTGTAACGGTTAGAATAAGAAATCAATGCCCCGGCACAAATTTCCATTGCACGGAGCTCTTCCCGCTTTTCGAACGCTTTTTGGTCGTTATAAAAATCCAGATTAGCTATTGAATGTTTTATGTCGTTTATAAAATCGAGCATTCCTTTCTTATAGATTTTGTCATCCAAAACGGTATGTCCAGGCGCTCGCTGCTCCATAAATTCTGTAAATATTCCAGCAGTGTAGCATTCTTTCCACTCGTCATCAACTTCATTAAATATTTTATTGCGTATCGATCTTTCTTCCCAGAAAGGGATAATTTCATTTTCATAAACAGATTTAGTTTCGTCATTAACCTTAAACCAGACTTTAGAACGCGAGTGCAGAATTTCAAGATCCTTCAAACTATGTACACAAAGTTCAGGATAAGAGGGCGTAGCTTTAGGTTCTGGTCCGCGCTCGCCAACAATCAGTTCGCCATCATTCACACAAAGTGTTTTATTCTCAAGTATGTATTTAAACGCAAGCGCACGGGCTGCCGGTATTGAAGTTTGTTCAGGTTTTCCTGTTTTATAAAATTCAGTCAATAATTTTGCGCGTTCGTGAGATAATTTTGGAACGGCATTCAACGTTTGTTCTCTTAGCTTTTTTATTCGTTCATTCATCGTTATCCTCCAGTTTTCACATTAATGCCGGTTGATTCGAAAAAATCCTTAAGCAGATTCATTTCTTCTTTTGAAGGCGGCTCCAGTTCCGGAAGTTTATTTTCTATTTTCATTTTAGTGTATTTAGCGGCTGCATTTTTATGATAAGGCAGTAAATTAATTTCACGGATATTTTTTAAGGACGAAATAAATTTAAGCATTTCATCAAGATTTTTCCCGTTATTGTTTACATGTGGAATAATAGGGATTCTTAAAACAACTTTATTGCCGAGATCAGTAAGTAATTTTAAATTGTGATGAATCGTTTTGTTGGATACGCCTGTGTATTTGATATGCAGATCATCGTCTATCAATTTAAGATCGTACAGAAAAAGATCTGTTGCATTATAGATAAGCTCAAAATTATTGAAGTCGGTATAGCCGGTAGTATCAACAGCGGTTCTAATTTCTTTTGCTTTGCAAAGAGTTAATAGTTCATTGAGGAAATTGATTTGAAGCATCGGTTCTCCGCCAGAAAAAGTAGCGCCGCCGTTCGATTCCTCGTAGAAAGGAACATCCTTTTCAATTTCAGTAATTACCTGTTCGCTTGTTACTTCTGAACCGATGCGTTGTTTGTTTTCATAATCGTTCGATAAATGCCATCGGAAAGTGCACTCTTCAAATTTTTCCGGTAATTTTCTCTGGCTCTCCGGATTATGGCACCACCAGCACTTAAGCGGACAACCCTTCAAAAATACAGTTGTGCGGATACCGGGACCGTCATTAATAGAATATTTTTTTATATCGAAAATGTATCCTTTTATACTCATAACCCAATTGCTTCAAATATTTCCTGCTCAAAATAAAGTATTTGAGCAAGAAATTAAATTAGGCAGTTGCTTTTTGTTCATTTTTGAAACAGGAAAGGATTATTTTGTTGCAGTGAATAATGGAAAGTATGACAAACAGTAAGAAATCGATATTGTTCGCGCTGGGTGCAATTTTATTTTGGTCTACAGTAGCAACCGCTTTTAAGCTTACTTTACACGGGATGTCTAATTCTCAACTTCTATTTTTTTCTTCACTTACAAGCGTAGTAGTTTTATTTTTTATTGCAAGCAAAAAGTCTTCTAAAGAGTTAAAACAATTTTTCAGCAAGCACCACTTAAAGAATAATGTTGCCCTGGGATTAATCAACCCATTCATCTATTATCTTATTTTATTCGAAGCATATTCGGTTTTACAAGCACAGGAAGCGCAAGCGTTAAATTTAACTTGGCCGCTTATCATTTCAGTTTTTTCTGCACTATTTCTTAAGCAAAAATTATCGATCAGGATAATGGTTGGATTAATAATTGCTTTTACCGGAGTGGTAATAATAGCAACACGCGGAAATCTTCTTTCGCTTCATTTTCATAATCTGTATGGAGTGATTCTGGCTTTAAGCAGTTCCTTTATATGGGCATCATTCTGGATTTTAAATTTGCTGGATAGCAGGGAAGAATCGGTTAAACTTTTTGGTTCATTCTTTTTCGGAACAATTTTTACCGGTTTATACATTCTGTTTTTCGGTTCGTTTGAACCTGTTGATTATAAATATATTATCGGCGCCGTTTATATTGGTCTGTTCGAAATGGGAATTACATTTTTCTTATGGCTTAAAGCATTATCGCTAAGCGAGAATAAAGCAAAAACCTCTACAATGGTTTATCTCTTTCCGGTTATTTCACTTTTCTTTATTGCACTTGTTTTGAAAGAGAAATTATTTATCTCTTCTATAATTGGACTGGTTTTGATTGTCTGCGGAATTTTAATTCAGCAAATTGGAAAAAAAGATTAATTCGTTTAAAGGGAGGATCTCTGGAAATTTAGATCCGGAATTTATCCTAAAACAAAAGTTTGACCGATCTCTTCAATCCCTATTTTAATAGGTAGATTTTCTGCTGCACGTTTCATCCATTCGATCGGCTCGTTAAACGGTTCCGATCCTTGTTTAAATGTCTTGGTGTGAATAGGAATAAAATACTTTGCATCAATATCATTTGCCATTAGTAAAGCTTCTTCCGGATTGCAATGATTTCTCCTCCACGGGTTATAAGCACCAATCGGCATAATAGCTATATCAATATTTTCATTCTTTGCTGCATTAAATTTATCGGTCATCGCAGTATCGCCGCCGAATAAAATTTTTGATCCGCCGTAATCAATAATATATGCATTAAAACTTCTTCCATCCTTTATATAACCGCGCGACCTGTCTTTTTCCCACGGGAATCTCCACC
>DYHC01000032.1 GCA_020724325.1 Melioribacter roseus | reverse complement strand
CTAAAATCAACTTCGAACAGATTATAAGTAACTTCAACCGGAACATAATAGTCAATTCTTGGCGGAGTAAAAGTTGAATCGATTCCGAACTGCAAATCGAAGTTAGCTTTTCTGCTTATGCTGAATAGTTCAACGCCAAATTCAGGTTTTAAACCAAATGAGTGAATCAACGGAAATTTATCGCGGTATTCAAACAAGAAATAGAGATCGCGTTCCATTTTTTTATTTAGCGAAGCGCTTCCAAATATTGAAAAACGGTTAAGCACATCACTGGATGTAAAATAAAATCCCGGTTTAATTCTATCCCAGCCAGAACTTGATGTGTTATAATTATCAATTCTAATAAAAGGAAAGAAACTTATTTTAGAAAAGAAACCGGAATACTTTTCTACATTATATTCGGGTAATTCAAAATCATTGAAGTTACGGAGAAGATTTAAATCGAACTTGCTTATGTCACCATTAGGTTTATCTTCATCCAGCGGCGGATTATTAATCCATGTATACTTTTTGTTCGGGTTTACTTTCCCCTGCTCTTCGCTTCTAAGCATAAATATTTTGTAACCATCCGAAGTGTAGCCGGCATAAACCAAATCCCCTTTATTATTAACCGAGGGCATAAAAGCACCGCCGGTTACATTTGTGTGCTGCTTCTTAATTCCAGTTTCAAGGTTAATCGAATAAATATTGAAAATACCCGTTTCATCACTTGAATAATAGAGAACGCCACTATTAGCCATGAAAGGATGGCGTTCATCTGCATTCGATTCTGTAATTAACGCATAATTACTTCCATTGGTATCAACTCTTCCTATATCACGGTTATCATGGTATGAATAATCGAACAGGATAAAGGAATCGTCCTTAGAAAATTTTGGATTGTAAAGTTGTTCACCATTATCAAAGAAAGTAAGTTTCTTAAAATTCTTTCCGTTGATATCACACACTCCAATATTAACAGTTCCGTCATTCTGAAAAATAAATGTAATTTTCTTACCGTTATTAGAGACCGATGGATTATTAGCTCTAATACCAAAAGTAATGCGCTCTTCTTTTTCTTTGCCGATATCATAAACATAAAGATCATGAATATTACTCATACGTGGATTATCACTGCTCAACTTGGCATAAACAATTTTGTTTTCGTTCGGAATAAAACTTACTGTTGATCTTACATTAGAAACAATTTTCTTTTCTTTCTTTGAATCTATGTCGTATAAAAAAACAGATGATAAGCTGAAGTAATCGCTCGTTTTATTTGAAATATAGAGGATATTGTTTCCATCGGTTGAATAGACGGGATAAAAATTTCCAAACCCGGTTGATACGATAGTATCCCCGGTAATCAAATTCTCTTCTACTTCGGCAATTCTTTTTTTATAATCTCGTTTCAGAAAATCCGACCATTCATTATAGATCTCAATTCCATTTTTACCAATAACTTCCTGGAAAGCAGCATCAATTGTAAATGTAGTAAGGTTGCCAAGTTTGTTAGTTACTTCTCTCAACTTATCCTCGCCATATTTCTGAGAGATGTAGCGCGTTAGAGCAAATCCGGAGTTATAAACCGATTCGTTGCCAAGACTTGTTTTACCGAACACGCCCATTTGATTCCAGGTAAGCATTTTATTATCGAGCGCAGAAGATCTTAAAATCATATCGCGATGTGTATCCCAATTATCGTAATTAAACTCTTTGCGCATGTATTGAGCAGTTCCTTCAGCAAACCATGCCGGAATGTTAATCATTGGTACAGGATAAGATGCAATGAAATTAGGAAAGCCGTAAAGAATATCTGGACGGCGTTTGTCTTCGTAATTTAGAAATTGCAGATAAAAAACGGGAAGTGTTCTAGATAATTTCATACCGGCTTGAATCTGAACCATATGTGTGAATTCATGCGTAATTACATTCCTAAGCCAGTTATGAGTACCGCGCAAATCAAAATCTAATGATGAAGACCAGATTTCAATTTTGTTATCGAAGAAGAATGTAGCGCCGTTAGAATAATCGTCTATATCTTTTATAACAAAATCAATTACATCCGGTTCATATTGATAAAGTGAAGTAACCGGCTCCCAAATTTCGTCTGCTATTTTAGCAACCGTCCGTGCTGTCCGTTCTGCCTCTTCGTGATAGTGAACCCTTACATGCTTGCCTTTTATTGTAAGCCATTTGTAATCCGGATTAAATTGATTTATCTGCGAAAAAATTATAACCGGCAGAAAAACAAATAAAATTATCCAAAGGATCAATTGGTTAGATAAAAAATTAATTCCAGGATTTCTCTTTATGTAATTACTAATAAACATTCATCTCAATTATTTTATTACAGCTATCTTAATTAACTTATTGGCTCTTTTACCAGTACTGCTTTTTGCTTCTATTCTTGCGTAGTAAACTCCGCTCTGAATTCCAGATACATTCCATCTAACTTCGTTATCAATTCCGCCTGTTGCTTTTGAGATAAGATTTGCAACTAAATCCCCGGATAGATCAAAAATTTTAATAGACACTTCTGAATCTTCGGCAACAAAATACCTGATATTTGTTTCGTTACCGTAAACGGGATTAGGCCAGTTATATGCTTTTTCTGGCGGGAAATAATCAGCTGTTTTAGATTTGGAATCTGCAGCAGAAACATAAGAGCTGTTTGAAGAACCGGCAAATTCATTAATCCAATATTCTTTGCCGCTTAAATTTGATAAAGACCAGAATGCCAAAATTCCAGTATCATTTAGAGCCGGAAGAACCGGCTTGAATTTTGCGATGGGACCCATAGCCGGCAATTCTTCTAAAATGATAACAGGAATAATATTAGTATTATTAATCACGTTTACCGGATATGGATTTAAGAGTTTTCCACTTGCTGCTGTTACAGCATAAAGACCGCCTTTTGAATTAAACGAAAGGACTTCTGAATTGCCGTCATTATTCAGATCGATAACTAGCGGAGAACTAATTAATGAATAAACAGATTCTGTTTCGAATGGGAAATTATTAGCTGAAACTCCTAAAAAGTTTACAGCGTAAATTTTAGATTTAGCATTAAAGAGAATGTAATTATTTCCATCAGCAAAAAGATCTGCTAAAGAAAATGAAGATATTTCATTAACCGGAATACTAAAAGATGAGGTTAACTGACCATCTATAACTATATAAAAATAATTTCCCTCTGCAAGAATTACATTTACAAATTTCCCATCAATATTTTTTGTAAGAGCAATCCGTTTTAATTTTTGATTTAGAATGAGCGTCTTTCCGTTCGAATCTGTAAAGCTATTATCTGTAATAATTGAGAAGTAATCTTCGTAAGATGCAATTTGTTTAACCGGTTTATTATCAGTAGTAAGAGCAACGATTCCTTTAATAAGATTGGATGAAATTGATTCAAGAACATCAACCCGATAAACTTTTCCATCAGAAGTTCCTATAAGCCCTTTAATTACACCTCCGCTTTTTACAATTACAGGTGCGGCTGTTATATCGGCAGTGAACAAATATTCAGTTAATTTGTAAACATTGTTTATTGTAGAAATTATACTCAGCTTTTTACCATTAGCTCCAATTACGAATTCATTAGCGCCATCTTTGAAAGCAGCCGGCTTGAATGAACTGAAATTTTTTATTGCAGAGTAATTACCGCTGTAAGCATCTGCACGTACAAGATCGGTCCCGTCAAGTAAATAGGTCCAGAAGCTGTTGCCAATTTGAAGAGATGAAATAGAGAAAAGATTTTTTAAGTGAGGCAGTTTTACACTTCTGTTTAGAGTAATTTCATTGCTGCCAAATACTAAGTCAAAAGAAATTTTATTTGCGAGAGGGGAAAAATTTTCTAGTGTAATCAAACTGTTTGTACCATCGTTAGATCTGCTGTTCGGTTTAGAATTATAAGAGAACCTGTTCTTATACAATCTGGCTTTGTTCTCTTTGAACCAGAAGTCCTCCTTACTTCCTTCGCCAATAATTTCGTCAATAGGCGATACAAACGTTTCACCAATATCTTGAATTCCGTCTGCTTCTTCAACGTCTACTCCTTTTCTATCAAAATCAGCATTAATTTTATTATCAATAATTTTTTCGTTTATTACTTTTTCATCAATGTGCCAAATAACAATTCCGCTGCCAGGTAAACCTGCATCAAATTCGTCAACATCAATTACTACTCCTCCTTCTATTCCATTTTTGAATCTACGTTCAATAACATAAACGCCGCTGGTATCAAGCTCTATTACCTTCGTGTAAATTTGTCCGCTCCTTTTATAAGTAACTTTCACTTTATCGTTATTAGAATCCTGCGCACGGTTTTCAACAAGAAAATATTCGGTAGAATTAATCGGAATTTTTAGAAGTGTTGTATCGTTCTGCGATGCAATATTCCTTGCAGCAATTGTAACTTTTCTATTACCCGGATTTAATGTTACAGGTGATTCCCAACCCAAATAAATTTTTTCCCATGGTGAAGGTTCTGGCGGAAACATTCCAGAGTTAGCAAAGATTGACTGCGGGTCCATCAAGCCAAATCGTCCTATTGCACTTTTTCCGGTTGACGTATTGAATAGATCCGGCAGACCGATATGTGACGCAATGTTGCTTACGAGTAAACCATTAATTGATAATTCTGCCAAAACTAAAGAGCCGTCAATTGCTGCTGCCTCTCTGGATTCCGTTTCTGGCATAATGATTGTGTTATCTATCAGAAATGAATTGTTGTTGACTGCAATTCCGTTAAACTGATTTCCAAAAATTTTCTTAAATGCCGATTTACTCAAATATAACGAAGGCATGTTACGGTTAATTAACGGTGCGCCATAAGAAAATGCATTACTGATACCGGCGTGGAAAATTATAAACAGATCATAATCAGCAAACCTAATATTGGTAAACTTCTGATCTGCAAGCTGCCAGACTTCTTTTGCAAAATTTCCGAGCGGAGTGTTATTGTTAGAATTGAAAGCCGGAACATATTCGCGCATCATTTTAGAAACTGTGATTACCTGAGGAAGAACTTTATATTCTACTTGAACTTTCCCTTTAGATACCTTATTGAAATAATTTTTTGCAAATTCGAGATGATCCTCAAAATAATCAGCATTATGAGGAAGCGGATCTAATATTGTATCACCGTAAGCTTTTGTAAAGTGGGAACCAAACTTTCCATTGCCGGTTGTTCCATCATACTTATCTTCCTGGAATTCAACCATCACAGCCAAAATCTTAATTAATCTATTGCCGGAATAAGCTGCAATACCGCCATTATTCCGATCAATAGCATTAACAAACGATTGGGCAGATAGACTGCCCAATAAAAAAATAAATAATATGAAAAGAGGAAACTTTTTCATAAATTTTTACAAACCGCGTGGAAATCCGGGTGTTGTTTGAGGTTGAGAGCCCCAGCCAATGAGTAATGAAAATCTTAGCGTGTTATTTAATGGATGGTTTTCAGCGCCTTTGAATACGTCTGTTGTAATGTAACTAAAATCGAATCCATAAGAATCGTAACGAATACCTGCACCAAGCGTTACAAATTTTCTGTTTCCGAACGATGGGTCCTCATAAAAGAATCCGGCTCGTAAAGCAAATTTGAATCCTTCGGCTTCACTTCCATACCAGTATTCTAAACCCATTGAAGTTACAATATCTCTTAATTCTTCGCTAAACGGCTGATCGAACCAAGCAGTAAAAATAGTTTCGTAGAAATCTTTCCTCTTCTTTGTCTCCGTAGTATCTATCTTTCCTCTAAATGCTTCACCCTTATCTACTAGTAACTTGCTGAAATCAACCGTATATGTAAGAGAATTATATTCATCTTCGAATAACCGGGCTGCAATTCCAAGCCGGAAGTTTGTAGGAATTGGATCTGCCTGTGCCTGATCAATGTAATATATTTTAGGACCGATATTGCTAAGATTAACACCAACACTAAAATTATTTCCGATATCGCCAATTAATGGTAAATCCAGTTTGGAAGGACGCCACATAGTACCGATATCGAAACTTACAGATGTTGCAACACCAGAACCTTGTTCGGCTGCGGTTGGCTTATCTGCAAGCCGACTGTGAATTACTCTAAAGTTGAAACCAAGTCCCCAATCGCTGCTTAGTTTAGTTGCATAACCTATTGTAAAAGCAGCATCAAAAGAACGGAATGTTCCAATTGGGTCTGGCGAGTCAGGACCGGTTCTAATGAATTCGCCGTAATGCATATATGTAACGCTGGCAGTTAAGCTGCCGCTTATATCTTCAATGTATTGACGGTAAGTAGCATAATCGTAAAACAGGTCAAGATTGAACATTGGCAGCCAGTTGCTGTGAGTGAACCCGACTTCCGAACCAGTAAGGAAAGCAATTCCACCTGGATTCCAGAAAATAGCAGCGGAGTTATCTGCCAAACCGGCACCGGATTCACCTAAACCTCCAGCTCTTGAATCGGGTGCTAAAATTAAAAATGGAACTGCTGCTTCACCCTGTGCTCTTATATCATTAATCAATCCGATTCCTGTAATACATAGAATCATTATGATAAATATTCTTTTCATTTTATAACCTCCATAAAAAGTAGATTTCATACTTGAGAATAATTTTATTTAATTACTGCCAATTTTCCAAGAACATTATTTTTAAAACGTCCGTCAGAAGATTCAACAGTAAGTTTGTAAAGATATGTTCCATTTCCAATAGAATTTCCATCGTTATCCCTTCCGTCCCAATCAATTCTAACAAATTTATTTAACAAGTCTAATTCCTCAATCTCTTTTATTAACCGTCCGGCAACAGTGTAAATTTTTATCTTAACATTAATTGCATCTGTAATGTTATGTTGAAAAGTAAAAGTTGTATTAGAAGAGAAAGGATTCGGATAATTATAAACATCTCTAAGAGCAATTCCGTTCAATGAACTTACTACAGAAAAATTTGCTTCCTGAACAGAGAAGTTGTTGAATACATCCCATGCTTTTATTTTGATGTTGTAATCTCCGATTGGCATAGCTGTAAATTTATATCTGATAACACCCGATTTACCGCCCGAATTAAGGTCGCCAATAAAATGATTGGTTAGATCAATTGTATTAAAGTGATCGTTGTTCAAAATACCTTCCAGTTTATGTCCTATTCCTGTTCCAGTAGTATTTAAGCCGGTTTCATCCGATAGCTTTGCAATCAAAGTAAAATCAGGGTTTACAAGGTAAGAGCTTTCGAATGATTCGTCATCAAAATAGATTGCAATCTCGGGACCTTTTCCGTCGTTAACCGCATTTGGGTCTGTTCCGCCTACAATTACATTAGTAGTATAACCGATACCATCATTTAATTGGTTGAAAACATAAGCAGATACTTTACCGTTCTTATTTTCGTAGGAGATATCTTTAGGAACCACAAATTCGGTTTGGAATTTTCCGTTCGTAACATTAGTCCTGCCCCTAAAGATAAGACCGCCCTGAAAAGTAACATTGTAATTCATTTCGCTCAAATACATCTGTCTTTCAGAATCGTACACGCTAATAATCGCTTCACCGGAATAATTGGAATTGGTTCCGTCTATGTTTTTTACATTGCCGTTTATTTTAACTTTTCCAAGAGCACTTATCTGAACCGATGTATTTAAGGTTTTCCCATTTATCGAATCGATATATGCGGGTAAAACAGGTTGAGCTAATCTTATAGTAGGATCGCCATATAAATGAAATTTTTCATCATTTTCCTCGGTTCTAAATTGTTTAGCAAGAAAATAAGCTCTTCCAACTCTAAATGGTAAATTATTAACCTCTTTCTTACCTAATAGATAAGTGAATAATGAATCGTTTATTTCTGCATTGGCAGTTGAATATACAACTCTTGCAGCAGTAAATGCGCCGATAGCACCGGCATCTTTCATGTTAATCATCAATTCAGTTGAACTTTGTTGAGTAGGATCGTCATATTTTCCGAAATCACACGTAGCCGCTGCTAAAAAGAAATAATGATCATTTTTTAATAATGGTATAGTTGAGGATTTTTCAAAAACACTTTCATGAGTCCACACGTTAGGATTACCATGACCAAAGAAATTTAGAATAAGCGTACCGTTATTTACAGCGTCTATTATGGCTCTATTAACTTCCGGTTTTCTTCTGCCAAATCCGGAAATTACAGTTGGATAAGCAGCAAGGTAGATTTTATTCTGATCAAAAAATTTAGGGATTCGGCGCCTAGAAAGATTTTCTGATTGACCTGTGTGAATACTTCCATCGTCAACCCCGACTTCCTGTGGTCCATCGTCTGCAACAAGTGTTATAGTAGACCGCCACAATCCTTTTTCGAGGCTGTTTTCGTACTTAATAATTTTATCAACAACAATTTGGGCTTCAGAAAGTTTTTGAACGTTTAATCTGCCAATTGCAAGATCAATTCTTAGATCTTTGCCGGAAACCCTCGCAAAATAATCGTCAGTTGGATATGATGATATTTCGTCCAGGGATTCAACCGATTGATAAGTAGGTACTAAATTTCTATTCATTTTTTCTACATTCAAGTAATCGTAATCTCCATCTCCAAAAAATAGAACATAAAACGGTTTGATTTGCCAGTTATCATAAGCGTACTTTAGGAAATCTCTTATTGCGGTTGGGTCCATCATTCCGGCAGAAAATTCATTTAAAATATCATCTACATAATAAATTGATGCAGAGATTTTATTTGGAGATTGAATGGATCTATAAGCAGCGTATCTTTCTACCTGTGCACGTAAATCTTTATGAGAAATAATTACAAGCTCGGTTCCTGATTTATTCCCTTTAATATCATTAATTGTAACCGCAGCTCCATTAGAAGGTGTTCTAAATGCATTTTGATTAACTGCAATATATTTGGATACTTTATTAATTGTTTCCTGTGCCTGGAAAGTAACCTGACCGCCGCTTATAGATGTACCAGCTACTATTTTTATGTTGGCGTAATCTGTAACATCATATAACTGGATAGAACTGTTAGAAAAATTTTGTATAGTATATTGAATTATTGCCGTGGTATCTTTAGAAAAGAGAATGTAATTATCATTTACAGCGCTTAATCGTCTTCTATATTCTATTTCGAAATAATCCAGGTATACTTTTGTGCCTGGTGTAGTTGAAGTAACTGTAAATCTAAGGTTACTTCTCTCATCTGTAAGCGGACCGGAAAATGATGCATTACCGATAAGATCCTGTCCGTATGAATATTTATTTTGACCAAAACCAAAAATATTTCCTGAATAAATTTGATTATTACTTTCATCAATTCTTAGTGGTACATCACCAGAAGACCCGTTTATTAATCTGAATCTGTAGCTGATACGGGTTGAAGGCAGAATTCCATTAAGAGTTGTTAAATACGTCCGGCTTGGAACCGACTGATTGAATTCATCGCCATAATAATCTCTGCCGGTTTTGCCGATATTAATTGTATCTTTATCAGTACTTCTATATGCAAGAGAAAATTGCTGCTGATGAACACCGGACTGATTTAATGAAGGTTTTTCTGCAATTCTTTTTCCAGTTGTTCCGCCAAAAGTTAACCAGTAAAAATTCTTCTTGGAATAAGAATGCTTTACTCTCATAATTCTTTTAAAGGCGGAATTATATTCCCAGAATTCTGGACCTCTCCCATACAAAAGGATGTAATCACCCGAATCGAATTTGCCGTCAGATTCTCCAACCACAGAAATTGCAACTTCCTGAAAAACCCGGTTCGTTGGAATAGTGTAATCCTCTGGTAAATTATATCCTCCATTGCTGAAGATCTTAATAGTTCTTGGGTCCAAATTGTTTACATCGGCACCAAGGGATTGGAGAAATGATCTATCAATTCTATAAATACCTTCTTCGGGTGTTTCAAACCGGTACCACGTTCCGGCTGCTAATGTAGAAGAAGTTTTTGATAAATGTACGTTAGATTTAACTCCCCACCTTTTTGCAACTTCCCAGTTAATTACAGTACCTTCAACGTAATTTTCGGTAATCAATTCGGTTTCGTTCATACTTCTTGCGAATGAAATACTGATTACTATTCGTTTGTATATTCTTATCCTATCATTATCATTCTGAACCGGATAAATTTTTATCGATTGTACCGGCAAAGAACGGATTAATCCAAATTCACCAATTACAACAAGATCATTAGGCGGATCATTTTTAATATCCGTAACCGTATTATATTTTGTGATGAATGATAAAGAATCGATTTCTAATTCAGGATTAAAAATATATTTACCGGGTAATGTTGAATATTCACTGGCAATTATTTGAATTGTATTACCAAATTCTGAAGGAACACCAATATTTACTTCTCTAACAAGTCTTTGAGTTCTTCCAGTCTGTAAAAAATCATCGATGTAAGCCCCTGTAATTTTCAGACTAATGTAATTCTCACCATTAATTAGATGATAGGTTGTATCAGAATATGTCGGCACGTATTCAAGTACCAGAGAAGAACTGTTGGAAGATAAAATCTTAATATCTTGTGCAGATAAAGTAAGATTTAAAATAAATAGAAGAAATAATAGAGAGAATCGGGTTTTCATTTTGGCTTATTTAATTATTGTTATAAAAAAAATTTTTTTTGAACCGGTAGCCAAATTCTCTATACTACTTCTCCAATTTTACGTGCAAAATTTATGTAAGAAGCTGCAACAATGTCAAGTCAATAAATAATTAACTATATGAAGGCAAGATTTTCTAAGCCATAGTAGAATATTGACACCGATAAATTAATAGTAGATATTTCTAAAAAATATCGCTTGTCATTTCGAAGGATCGAAGCGGCTGAAAAATAAAATTCAGATTTTTCTAAAAGTCTCTTATCATTAAGGTAACTGTTCAACTTAATTGAAGTTTTATTCCCCTATCTTTATATTTGATTACGAAAACAACGGAATACCAGATGAATATCGATAAAGACCTTCAGTCGATTCAAGAAGCACGCAACTTAGCCGCAATATCAAAAGAAGCTCAGCAAGAATTCAAACACTTTAATCAGGATCAGGTTGATAAAGTTGTAAAAGCAATGGCTGATGCTGGCTATAAAGAAGCCGAACGACTTGCAAAAATGGCTAACGAGGAAACCGGTTTTGGTAAGTGGCAAGATAAAGTAATTAAAAATCAATTCGGCACAAAGGATGTATGGGAATCGATTAAGGATCTAAAAACTGTAGGTGTTATTGATGTTCAAAATAATGGAAAGATTTTAAGGATTGCTGAGCCAATGGGAGTTGTTGCAGCTCTTATTCCTTCCACAAATCCTACCTCCACAGCAATGTTCAAAGCTATAATTTCATTAAAGTGCAGAAACGGAATTGTTGCAAGTCCTCACCCTAAATCAATTAACAGCACAAAAGAAGCGTTAAGAATTTTATCTGAAG
>DYHC01000031.1 GCA_020724325.1 Melioribacter roseus | reverse complement strand
CTCTATTAAAAGTAAAAAGAGTGATTAAGGAATTTATTTTTTTTCTTGTCGCTTTTAGTTCAACTCTTCCCCCAACGTCAGGAATAGCAATGTTTGTTTCATCAAGCCCAAGTTCCTTTTCAAGAAGATGACCTATTCCTGTTGGACCTTTTCTCAATGTTTGAATAAATCCTTTATTTTTCAGATTCTCTAATCGTTTTGTAATTTCTTTTAATTGCATATTAATTCTTCTGACAAATCACGATACTTTCTTGCTTCATAGTAGATGCGGTGTTACCTACAATATTTGAAGGACTATTTTTGAGCGGCATCCGTTTATTGGGAATGTTTCTCACAATTGTTTCTATATGAATAAATCCGTTTTCTTCAAAAAGTTGTGCAGTGATTTCATCTGTTGGTATGTTCACGCCCTTCACGGTCCGGTTGCCAACAACATAGCAGACAAATCCACCCATTCTCAATGTAGTTGAAACATTATTAATTGATTTCTCATAGTCCTCATAAAAAGAAATAACATCTCTTGCCCTTTCTTTGTCTTGCTTTTGGATTGTATTAATAACATCATTCAAAATTTCACTTTTGAATAAGTGTGAATGTTTTCGTTTTTCACCGCCCATCAACATTTTATCTATTTGATTAGCTTCTTTGTAACTCAACCATTCGTTTGCTAAACGCGAATACTGCCCGTATGCAACTGTAGTTCGAGAGTCACCATAAGGCGGTGATGTTACTACAAGATCAATTGTATTTGCACTAATAACTTTATCCGGAACTATATTTACCGTGTTGAAGTCGTAAACAGCGGTAGATGATTCGTTCTTGCAAGATTTTTCAAAGTCCATAAGTCCTTGTTTATTTCTTGAAAGTTTAGAAATCATTAACCCGAAAACATCAGCATCATCCTTATTCATGATGTTCTTGTTTCTCACTAATTTGAATTCTCCATTTTTGACAAATGAAGTTTCTCGAACAGTTTCACTAAATGCGACTTTAAAGAAATTTTTAATTGGATTGTCATTTATATTTTCAATGTAACCGAGAAGAATACCTAATTTTTGTTGAATATTTTTGGAGAACCAATAATCAATATTCTTAACTTCTGGAATAATTATCGATTTTATATCATCGGGGCGAAAATTAGCAGAAAAAATATAATTGTTGAAATCATGGAGGAACAGATCCAATACTTGAATATTAATTTTAGTTGTTTTTGCTGTCGCAATAAGTCGTGCTAACGGATTAATGTCAGTTCCAATTGCATTGATACCAAACAGGTTTGCCTCAACGAGTGATGTACCGGTTCCGCAATAAGGGTCAAATAAAATATTAGCCTTTTTACCAAAATTTTCAATAATTCGTCTGGCGACCTGTGGAATCATCATTGCTGGATAGGCGTGGAAGCAATGAGTATATTCTTTTGTATTTGCTTTACGGAAATCCCAGCTCCCGTCAATTGTTTTATTCGATCTAATCTGATACTCAACTTCCGGCTCGTTAACAACCAAAGTTAATAGTTTATTCTTAGATACTTTTTTACTTATCCTTCTCTTTTGATTGAGTCTATTTTTTTTCGATGATTTATTCTTTTTAACTATCATACTGTAAATATTCAGATTACCGTTAAGTCTGTCAAAGTTTTGCAGTTATTTTTTTTAACAAGCAATGTACTTAATATATTGTTTATACTTTTCAATATCGTTAAAAAGATTTATAGCCGACAAATTGCTAAAAACAGATACTCTATATTTGCTAGTTGTTCTAATGTCCAAAATTTAGTTTAGTTCTTTTAGTTTATTTATTAGTCCGGATAGTTCCACAATACATTTTTCATTATTTGCTCTAAGTTTCACTTCTGCTTTTTTGTCTTTCAAATTCTTCTCGCCAATAATAACCTGAACGGGCGTTCCAAGGAGGTCTGCATCATTAAACTTAACTCCGGCGCTCACATCGTTTCTATCGTCGAACAAAACTTCCAAACCTTCTTTACGCAAGTCATCATAAATTTTATTTGAAGTATCTGCAACCAGATTGTTTTTCATATTTAAGCCGATAAGATGAATATCGAACGGAGCGAGAGGTTTCTTCCAGATAATTCCTTTATCGTCATAATTTTGTTCAATGTAGCAAGCAAAGATTCTTTCAACGCCTATTCCATAACTTCCCATCACAATTGGGTGTTCTTTTCCGTTTTCGTCAAGATAGTTTACGCCGAGTGCTTCGGAATATTTAGTGCCAAGCTTAAAGATGTGTCCAAGTTCAATAGCTTTAAATACATTTAGAGCTGAGCCGCAGCGGATACAAGATTCGTCGTTTTCTACAATGCGAAGATCTGCATATTCAATGTTAGTTACATCTCTAATTAGGTCGATACCGCCGATGTGGTAATCATTCTTATTTGCGCCGCTGTAAAGATTATTGGCATTTTTCAATAGATTATCTGCAATTATTCTGTGGTTAAATCCAATTGGTCCAATTGAGCCGGCATCTGCTCCTGTAATCTCTCTTAATTCTTCGGGATGGGCAGGACGTACATTGCCGCCCAGAAAATTTGCAAGTTTTGTTTCATTTACTTCGTCGTTCCCGAGCATCAAGACCAGGACAGGTTTTCCATCGTGAATATAAATACGCGATTTAGCAGTTTCATGTTCATCAATATTCAGAAATGCGCAAAGTTCATCAATCGATTTTACATTAGGAGTTGATATTTCATAATATTGTTTGCTCTGTACATGTCTTAGAGCGGGTTTAGAAACAGATTGAGCAACTTCTACATTAGCGGCATAACCACACTTTTCGCAGTAAGCAATTGTATCCTCCCCGGCATCGCTCTTAACCATAAACTCTTCAGATTTGCTGCCGCCCATAGCGCCTGATGAAGCACCAACAACAAAGTATTTAATTCCGCATCTGTCAAAAATTTTTCTGTAAGCCATATCATGTTTTGCATAGCCAATATCAAGACCTTCAAAATCCTTATCGAGTGGATAAGCATCTTTCATCTAAATTTGGTTTGTATCTGATACCATATTTGTGGAAGATCTTTATAAGATGTAACCGCACCTTTAGCATGAAAAGCAACAATTTCTTCATGAGTAGGTGCTAAAACGTATTCGCGGTTTTTTACATGGAATAAAATATCGCCAAATGCTTCAACTCTTCCTGTTGCATCCCAGATCTCTTTCGGATTTAGAGCGGGAAAGTGAAATTCTTGTCCTCCAATTGCATCCATTTCTTCGCGTATGATATCAGAGATTTTTCGTACAACTTTGTAACCAAGCGGCAGAAAGGAATAAATTCCTGCAGAAAGCATTCTTAACAAGCCGGCACGAATCATTAAAACATGACTTGCAATAACAGCATCAGCCGGTACTTCCTTAAGTGTTGGGATAAAATTTTTTGTAAAGCGCATATATCTCTGTATTGTTTGAAAAGAATGTGCAAAGATAAGAAATGAAGGTACGAATAGAAAATAATGATAGGTACTAACTGTTAAATGGTTTTATTCTTATTTTTCATAGAAATTTTTTGAAGAGTAAGAATGAACATCGATCCAGTTACACAAGACGCACCGAATGATCCTAAGTACCCGGCTTCTATGCAGCCGGTTTCATTCGTAAGCCATGGCTCTAAACTTTTGGGCACATTTTTCTTTGCCTCAGGGGAAGGGCTTCATCCAACTATACTCTTGCTTCATGGTTTTCCCGGTAACGAAGTAAATTACGATATTGCACATTCTGTTAGAAGAATGGGTTTTAATGTAATGGTATTCCATTACCGCGGATGTTGGGGGAGCGAAGGAAATTATCTATGGACAAATCTTGTAGAAGATGTTGACGAGGCAATTCAGTTTTTAAATAGCGAAACAACAAAAGAAAAATATAAAGTTGACAGCAGAAAAATTATTTTAATTGGTCACAGCATGGGCGGATTTGCCGCAGTCTATAATTCAATTAAACATGATGAAATAAAATACATTGCTTCTATTGCCGGATTTAATTCGGGTTTATTCGGTGAATTTATCGAAGGGAATAACGAACTGATTCAGTTTAGTGCCGATACGATGGAACCGGCTATGGAATTTGTTAAGTGCGGCTCGGCGGTTACTCTTTTAAACGAAATGATCGCAAATAAAAAAGAATGGAATCTGCTTAATCATCTCGATACTTTGAAAAACAAAAATTGGCTGATAATAGCTGCTAAACACGATACTATTGCCCCAATTGATATTCATCATAAAACGATGGTTGGAGCATTGAAAATATCCGGCGCAGCAAATTTTGAAGAACATATTTTGGAAACCGGTCATTCATTCTCCGATAGCAGAATAAAGCTAACAAGAATTATTTGTGACTGGTTGATTAAATGCGGATTTAATTAGCAGGAATAGAACGCTGATTCTTATGATCGATTATGATTATTTATGATCTTAATTGATCATAATAAATCATAACAATCTGTGTTCTATTAAGGGAATTAATATGAAAAATCAATTACACGATATGCCTTCCGAAGAATTTATAAAGTATGGTTACCAATTAATTGATTGGGTTGCAGATTATCTGTCTAACATAGAAAAGTTTCCCGTGCTTGCACAAGTAAAACCCGGCGATGTAAAGTCTAATTTACCATATAAAGCTCCAGAGATTGGTGAATCGTTCGATAAAATAATAGATGACTTGAATAAAATTATATTGCCGGGCACTACGCATTGGAATCATCCAAATTTCATGGCGTACTTTAATTCCACATCGAGCGGTCCGGGAATTTTGGGGGAGCTGCTTTCAGCAGCATTTAATGCAAACGGAATGGTCTGGAAATCGAATCCAGCCGGTACAGAACTGGAGGAAACAGTTCTCAACTGGTTTCGGGAATTAATAGGACTTACTCCAATTTACTTTGGAATTGTGTATGATACTGCATCGGTAAGCACAATGCATGCTATTGCTGCAGCGCGTGAATACACCGGTCTGGATTTCCGCACAAATGGAGTGCACGGCTTACCCAAGCTGATTCTTTATTGCACGGAACAGACGCATTCGTCAATCGATAAAGCTGCTATTACGCTTGGCATTGGATTAAACGGTATAAGAAAAATATCTACTGATGAAAACTTTGCAATGATCCCAAATAAATTAATAGATGCAATTAAAGAAGATAGATCAAAAGGTAACCTTCCGTTTTGTGTGGTTGCTACAATTGGAACTACATCTTCAACTGCGGTAGACCCTGTTGATTCAATTGCAGATATATGTGAAAAGGAAAATTTATGGCTGCATGTTGATAGCGCCTATGCAGGTGTAACCGCAATGCTTCCTGAAATGAAAAATTATTTTAAGGGAATGGAAAGAGCCGATTCGATAGTAATCAATCCTCATAAATGGCTCTTCGTTCCTGTCGATTTTAGTATTCTCTACACATCTAAGCCGGATGTTCTGAAAAGAGCATTCAGTCTTGTTCCCGAATATCTTAAAACACCGGAAGAATCGGTAATTAATTACATGGACTACGGAATTCAGCTTGGCAGAAGATTCCGCTCGCTTAAATTATGGTTTGTTCTTCGTTACTTTGGTGTAGAAGGATTACAACAAAGATTACGCGAACATTTAAGATTAGCAAAACTTTTTGCCAGCTGGGTTGATGAAAATTCTAACTTCGAAAGATTAGCTCCGGTTTATTTCGGTACAATTTGTTTTCGTGCAAAACCAATTAATAACCTAAGTGAAGACGAATTAAATGTACTTAACGAAAAATTACTTCATTCAATAAATGAAACCGGTAAAGTGTTTCTGGTTCATACAAAACTAAAAGGAAAGTTTACAATCAGATTGGTAATATCAGGGTTGAGAATGGAAGAAAAGCATGTTGAGTCTGCATGGAAATTAATTAAAGAAAAATTGCGTGAACTAGAATCTTAGAATTTATTGTTACTCCCATTCTTATTTAAGAACGGGAGTAAAATTATAAAACGATCTCAGTATAAACCCTCTATTGATAAATATCTTTCGCCGGTATCGTAATTAAATGTAAGGATCTTTTTTTCTTCTGGAATTTCTTTTAATTTTTTTGATACAGCGGCAAGGGATGCACCGGAAGAAATTCCCATAAAAATTCCTTCTTCTCTTGCAGCACGTTGAGCAAATTCAAATGCTTCTTCTTTCGATATTGTTATTATGCCATCAAAAACAGAAGTATCTAATATTTTGGGAATAAATCCCGCTCCAATTCCTTGAATTGGATGCGGACCAGGTTTTCCGCCAGAGAGTACGGGTGATAGTTCGGGTTCAACCGCAAAGGTAATAAGATGAGGAAATTTTTCTTTTAATACCTTTGAGACTCCAGTTATATGACCGCCGGTTCCAACACCTGTTATTAGATAGTCTATACCATCCTGAAAATCATTCAATATTTCTTTAGCGGTTGTATTAATATGTATTTTTACGTTAGCCTCGTTTTCAAATTGCTGGGGTATCCAAACATTAGGATTTCTGAGAGCAATTTCATTTGCTTTTTCTATTGCACCTTTCATGCCTAAATCACGGGGCGTTAATTCGAATTTTGCTCCGAAGGCAGCCATTATTTTTCTACGTTCTACCGACATTGATTCCGGCATTACTAAAATTAGCTGGTAACCTTTAACAGCGGCAACCATAGCTAATCCAATTCCGGTGTTGCCAGAAGTTGGTTCAACAATTATGCTTTCGGGTTTTAATATTCCTTGCTTTTCGGCTTCTTCTATCATGGATAGAGCAATTCTATCTTTAATGCTTGCACCCGGATTTGCACGTTCTAATTTTATCCACACCTCGTGTGTATTACCAAAGAGACGATTAATTTTAACATGCGGAGTATTACCAATAGTTTCGAGTATATTGTTTGCTTTCATAATGTTTCCTTTCAGATAATAAAATTAATTGGGTCTTCAAAATCTTTACTTGTTCTAATTCTTACTTCGTTTTTATTATTTACAACAGAATTTGGAGGAATACTTTGAACAATCCATGAGTTACCGCCAATTACGCTGTTTTTTCCGATTACTGTATTGCCTCCGAGAATAACTGCCTGTGCATAGATTATTACATCATCTTCTATTGTCGGATGCCTTTTTACATGTGATAATTCTTTTTTAACACTAAGTGCGCCAAGAGTTACTCCCTGATATATTTTTACGTTATTGCCTATTACGGTTGTTTCTCCAATAACAATTCCGGTACCATGATCAATAAAAAACGGCGAGCCAATAATTGCGCCCGGGTGTATATCTACGCCGGTTATTTGGTGAGCATGTTCCGACATTATTCTTGGCAATATTGGTACTCTTAGCTTATAAATTTCATGAGCAAGTCTGTATATTAATATTGCCATAAAACCCGGATAAGCAAGTATAACCTCATCTATACTTTCTGCTGCCGGATCGCCTTCATAAATTGCATTTGCATCCAACCATAATTTGCTGTGAATTTCCGGCAGCTTTTCAATGTAACTCCGCGCTATATTTTCCTTGTTGATTCTGGACGAGCCGTTAATAGAGCCAATTAATTTAATTAAATGCTTTTCTATTGATTCTATTTGTTGTACAACACTTTTTTTATCTGTTAATACTTTTTCTGCAAAATGAGGGAATAAAAAACTAATCTGGTTATCAATAAATTTGATAGTATTATTTTTTAGAGAGATTGTGCACGTATGCAATTCTCTTTTATTTACCAACTCGTCAACGAATGAATCTAAATTATGGCTCATTTCCATATTAATCTATCCTGCTAAAATTTTTTATTTGAAATGAATTATTGCAGAGTAAAAATTAGAAGCAACAACAACAGATACTTTTAAAAGAAGAGGAATATTTTTTCGTAATGCTGAAAAACAGAGAATATATTTGGTTTGGGTTCACTTTAAGAATCCATCTTTTATAAAGATCGTAACAATGTGAATCTGTATTAAGTTCAACCTGTTGTGTGAATTAGAATAGAATAATGGAAAACTTAAGCAAAAATAATTCTTCAAAAATTTTCCGTGTAAATCATAAAAAATCAGTTTAATCTGCGTTCCGTTTTTCAAACGAAGAATTATTTTTGCTTAACCACTGCTTAATTCATACAACGGGCTAAGTACAATATTAATTAAGAATTTAGAAACTGAATAAGAAGAAATAAAAAAACTTGGATCCGGGAAACTGCCGCGCTTAATATATTTTGTTATTTCACAATGGTGATGTCCTGAGCTTGTGGTCCCTTGGGTCCGTCACCAACAGTGAACTCAACTTTCTGACCTTTTTCAAGACTCTTGAAACCTTCTGCTTTAATTGAAGAGAAGTGAACAAAAACATCTCCACCTTTTGCCCGTTCAATAAAACCAAAACCTTTTGCAGAATTGAACCATTTAACAGTTCCGTTTTCACGTTCTGCCATCGAAAAACTCCTATGAAATATTTTAACAATTATATAAGGGTAACAATAAGAGTAGAATTACACTTACCAGCTGCTCAAAATTAATGATAAGTCCACATTAGAACAAAGGAATTACGAATGTTTTATTTGATCATCATAATAATTTGAGCGGCTTGTTTCTGGTTATATTCGAATGCAATTCTCTGGTAATTAACCAGGTCTATGATTGTGCCGATTAAACAGATACCGCAAGTCAGCAAATACAAAATACCAAGCCCAATCTGCTCTGTTAAAAATCTTTGAATGCCGGCAATACCTAAAAAGCCAGCGAGTGTAACAAGAAGTATAACCATCGGGTCTCTTCTTCGAGCGCGATAAATGTTTGCAAACAGCTGAGCTTTCTGATCGTCAAGATTTTTTATTATGCTTGAGATGTACACTTGTTCTTCGCCCATAATCTCGGGCATTAATTCATAGACGTTTGCCATGAACCACCTCTCTTTTGTTGTTGAATGTTTTTTATAGTTTGTTTTGTCAACTGAATTATCCTAAACGTAATTAATATTAATGCGGCAATTCCAAGCGGGTGAGTTTCTATTGAACGCGCAACATCTCCTTGATATAAAAACGAAATTGATCTTCCTATTCCGCAGCCCGGACACTGCTCAATACCCAAATTGTGAAAAGGGCATAATGTGAACTTCTGAACTTCATAAGGATTGATGAGTAATAAGTAGAATAGTGCGAAAATCCAGAGAACCGCTTCTAGATTTATTTTTTTTAATATGTGTTTTATGTCCTTCACTAATAGGTGCTTAAGTTATTTGTGGAAATTCTAAATCATTAGTCGTGTTGTACTCAAATTGGTTTTGTCTAATTTAGTTTTATTGCAGCACAATAGCTCCAAGAGTTTTTACGGCGTTCTCTTCGTAAGAAACAATGTCAAGTTTATTAATTGCGCCGACTATTTCGATATTCTTGCTATTTATTTTATCTGCAAGATTTTTACACTTTAGAGGATCAATATTGTTAGCAATTCCTAATCGGGGGATGAATGGAATATCTAAGCGTAATTCTTTTTCAAGAAATCCTTTGTAGAGAGCATCGTGTAATTTTACAAACAAGCGGTATCCCTCTTCAGGTATTAAACAAACATCTGTATAGCTGTTAAATGGATCTTTTACTATCTGGGCACATCTCAGAACAAAGAAAAAGGTTCCAAACTTTCCGGATTCTTTCTTAACATGAGCCGATAATTGATTATACTCGCAGCTGATTGCCGGGGATACAATCGCAAAATGAGGGTTAACAACTTTGTAATAACGTTCGTCGTGTTCTTTGCGGATTGATTGTATCCAGTTGAAATCTTTCTTATCTATTGTAGGGTATGCTAATATTAGAAGCGGCATTTAGATACCTCTCTTTTATTACTTTTAAATAATATTCCATATGCCCAACAATTATATATACTAATCCTCTAACTGTAACTTCATAGCCAGAAGCATTCCCTTTCCGCAGCAACATATCATTTCTCATCGATCTAAATAAACTGATTGTCGGTCTGCGTAAATGAAAAAATTCCTCTATCATCAGAGGCGGGTTAAATTCATTATAATTGGAATTAGCGGTAAAAAAGTTTTCATCAAATCCATGCAAAGGTTTCTAATCGCCCCGTGATCTTAATGCACGGTAAGCAAAAATTCGTTCAGAGTCAATTATGCGTCCCGCTGCTTCGCGTGTACTCCACTTGCCGGGTTAATATCTGTTTTTTGATTTCCTCATCTATTACGTATAAACGTTGAACAGAAGCGTTCAATTCCTCTCGAAGACCGGTTATGCTGACATCCGGTACTTCCGATACATGTTTGTGATAATAATCAGCATATTCTGATTTGTCAGGTCTAATCATCTGTATTATCTCCGGTTAAAATTCTTCTTTTTCTGTAATTCTGGTAATCGGGTACTAAACGGGCGTATTCACTAGTCATTAAAGGAGAGGAAAAAATAAAATCTGCAGAAGCGCGGTTACATGCAATTGGAATATTCCATACTACAGCAATTCTTAAAAGTGCTTTAACATCCGGGTCGTGAGGCTGAGCTTCTAAAGGATCCCAGAAAAAAATCAGAAGGTCTATTTCACTCTGGGTAATCATTGCACCAATCTGTTGATCGCCGCCTAAAGGACCGCTCTGCAGTTTTTCTATTTTTATGTTAAGAGTTTTTTCAAGCAATGTTCCAGTTGTTCCCGTTGCCAGAATAGTATGATTGGCAAGTGAATCCCGGTTATACTTTGCCCATTCAATTAAATCCACTTTCTTATTATCATGAGCTACAAGCGCAATTGTTTTTCTGCTCAACAAATCCTTTTTTATTTCCTCTGCCACGATTGTACCCTTTCACTTTTTTGATTTATAAAAACACCCGATTAGTACTGCTCATTCTTTTTCAGGGTCGTAAATATTCTTGTGCTAAAGTAATAAACAAAGCCAACTATTTCTAATAAATTTGTTTTAATTTCCTGTTAAAAAAATATTAAGAAATTATATTTGCTTTTGAAAAAATTATTCCAAAATTTGAAAACAAAATTTATAGAGGATTAACATGTCGTCACGCAGAGAATTTTTAAACAAATTTCTACTTACTACCGGTGCAGCATTTGTAGTTTTAAAAACCGATGCAATTGCACGTGTTGCAGAAGCTGTAGAAGAGATGGCTCTTGATAAATCAGCCAAACTCCTCGCCTCCGATGATGCATTCTGGGGGCGAATTCAATCTGCTTTTGATGTAGACAGAACATTAATCAATCTTAACAACGGCGGTGTTTCGCCGGCACCTAAAGTTGTAATAGATACTTTTAAGCGCTACATCGATTATTGCAATCAGGCGCCAGCTTATTTTATGTGGCGGCATGTAGAACCGCAAGTTGAAACTGTTCGTGAAAAGCTTGCTATCTTATTCGGATGCGATAAAGCAGAGGTTGCTATTACAAGAAATGCAAGC
>DYHC01000030.1 GCA_020724325.1 Melioribacter roseus | reverse complement strand
GCTTGAATTGTATTCAACATTTACTTCAAAATTACCTTTTCCAATTTCCAAAGCTTTTTCTTTAAGTAATGTAATCGGCTGTGCAATCATTCTGGATATTATGAAAGACATGCTTATGCTTACTATTACCCCAATGAATACGCTTATTAAAAAGAAACGAATCATTTCTTGTATGGAATTGATATTAAAAATAATTCTTCCAAGTGGAATTTGAACGAGCAGAATAATGATTGGGACTACAACAATTGCGGAAAACACTATTTTTTTGTTCAGACTAAAGCTGTGAACTTTATGAATCGCGTATGGGAACATATTGTATTTCCCAATTGCAATTGCTGTGAAGAAAATAAATCCGATTAAAAATGCAAGTGGGCTTATTTCAACAAGGTAATAGAACCCGAGAATCCAGGGAAGAAATAATCCAAAGATAAAAGTTGCAATATTAGTTATGATTAGCCCAAATAAATAAAATAGTAACTGATTACGAAGATTAGAGTCTTGTGCTGATTTGAGTTTTTGAATTATCCATATTGAATTTAGCACGATAAGAAATAAATACCAGAACAGGAATAATGGATATAATGAGGAGAACTCTGCAGAAAATATTTCCATGTGAGCGTGAGATTCATGTATAAAATTTCCATTCCACAATAGAATTAAAAGAAATGTTGAAGGAATGATTATTAACAATCCGCGTATTATGCCAATCTCTTTTTGAATAGGATAATTCCAAGAAAAGAAAGTAATTGATACGAGAATCATTAAAAGAAGTGAATGGCAAGAAATGTCAAGAGCCGTTACATCGTAAGATGGCATCAGAACAAAGTGAACTGTATGAGAGACCAAGTAAGCAATTACTAATACAAGAGTAAGGATGAATAGTTTTGATGTAATCGCTGTTGATGAACGGGAATAAATGATAAAAATAAGCCCCACCGCAGCAATGAAAGATGCAAGAAGAAATAATATCTGAGTAAAATCAAAGTGCATTAATTTTCTTTTTTGTGTTAGTTGAAAATAAGTGTTGGCAAATAGGAAGTAAAGCGGGACTAGGAAAAATGTCTCGTTTTACCAACCTATAACGCTGTGTATGTAATGAATTAATTGATTAATTCATTCATAAATTAGAAAAATCACAAAAGATTAACCGCATCTCTCAGATTCTGCTGTTGAAGGTGACTGTAAATTTGTGTTGTTGCTAAATCTTCATGGCCAAGTAATTCTTTAATGATATAAAGAGAAACTCCTTTTTGAGCAAGCAAAGAGGCGAATGAATGACGCAAAGTATGGAAATGGATTTTATCGTTAAGATTTGACTTGCGAACTATTTTTTTGAATTGTTTACTGATAGATTCTTGATAAAGAATATTATTCCTAATTCTGTAAAAAACTAATTCATGTGGTTGATGGGTATTAGAATTGGAACGACTCAATAAAATTGATCTTACTTTTTCATTCATAGGAACAATCCTTTCTTTTTTGTTCTTAGTTAGAAATTGATCTGAGCACTTAACAGTGATTTGATTCTGAAAAAAGTTGATCCAATCCCAACGCATATTTATTAATTCACCAAGTCGTAATCCAGTATAGAAGCCAACCGTAAAAATATCTTTAAGATGTTGATATGAAGTATTTGCTAAAATGATTAGTAATTCCTCTTCCAGGAGAAACACAGGAAAGGACTTTGGAATTTTAGGAAATTTAACCTTTGTGAATGGATTGATTGGAATGTAATTCCATTCAACGGCTTTATTAAATGCTGCTTTCAGTGTGCGGTAGTAATGATGTGCGCCTCTTTGAGTCCGATGGAAAGTTGAGTAAATAAATTTATCAATTGTTTTTATTTCAATTTCACTGAGTAGAGGATTTCCACAGAAGGAAGTAAATTGTTTGAAGGAAAACGCAATTGAATCAAGATACTTTTTTGATTTTGCAGGAAAACAGTAGTCCAAATATTCATCTTTGAATTCTGAAAGAGTGATTGTATTTTTAGCTATTGTTATTTGAGAAATTGTAGAATCAACATCCGAAGGGTTTTGATAAGTTCTCTTAAATGTTTTTAAGAATTTTAATGCTTCTTGTTCGCTTGTTTGTTTAGTGGAACGAGTAGTTCTTTTACCATTTTCGAAAAATACTATTTGGTAATAGGGTGACTTATCATTTTTTGCTAGGAACATTTTCAACTCCTTCCCGTGTATGGAGTTGTATGGAGTTCCAAAAAATCCTTTATTTTTAGAAAGAATTCCCAGATTCCCTATGACTACGGATCAGAAGGTTTGGGGTTCGAATCCCTACGGGTGTACTACTTTCGAGTGTAGAATGCAGAATGAAGAACTTAGAATTAAATTCTTCATTCTACACTCTTCACTCTACGCTCTTCATTCTGCATTCTTTTTTGCGCCCGTAGCTCAACTGGACAGAGCATGTGACTTCGGATCACAGGGTTGAGGGTTCGAGTCCTTCCGGGCGTACTTTTATACGTAAGAAATTTTTAAGAAAATTAATTTTCGTTTCATAATTATCAATTTTCTGCTGACAATATGATCTTTCAAGAGCATGTTTATAAATTTATGTTTGCAGCACTTCAGGAAGCTGAAAAAGCGATAGATTATGATGAAGTACCTGTTGGAGCTGTTGTTGTTCACAACAATAAAATTATTGGAAGAGGTTTTAATCAAACGGAGAGATTAAAGGATTCCACCGCACACGCAGAAATGATTGCGATTACAGCCGCGTCCAATAACCTTCAAAATAAATTTCTTGATGAATGCGATTTATACGTAACAGTAGAACCATGTGTAATGTGCACCGGTGCTGTCTTATTAGCAAGGATACGAAACATTTACTTTGGAACTTTCGAACCGAAATTTGGTGCGTGCGGATCATTATTTAATATAATTGAAAGCGGAAAGTACAATCACAAACCAAATCTATTCTCCGGAATTTATGCCGATGAAGCAAAAGCCCTGATGGAAAATTATTTTTTTAAGAAAAGAGCTGCTAATAATTAATTTAAAAATTCGATTTGTCTATAAAACCATTTCTAATTAACTTTGTTTCGTAAATAATTTCTAAACATCTAACCATTTTTTATAAATTATATGCAAATATTAATTTTTGGCTCGCCTGGAGTTGGTAAAGGAACACAAGCAAAAATTTTAGCATCGAAGTTAAACATCCCTCATATCTCTACAGGAGATATTCTAAGATACGCAATTAAAAACGAATCGGAACTAGGTAAAAAAGCTAAGGAGATAGTTGATAGAGGAGAATTAGTTCCTGATGATATTATGGGAGAAATTGTTAAAGAAACATTAACCGATCCCAAATGCAGTAACGGATTTATTCTTGACGGATACCCGCGTACGTTAAATCAAGCAAAAATTCTTGAAGAAATACTTAAAACAATTAAAAATGAGAAACACTTTTTAATTAAATTAGATGCCGATGATGAAATTATTATTGATCGGCTAACCAACCGTCTAGTCTGCTGTAAATGCGGAAATATATTGAACAAATCCGATGTTAAAGAAAATTTTTCCTGTCCTATCTGTAATTCATTAAATAGTTATGCAAAGCGTGCCGATGACGATGAAAGTGTAATTAGAAGAAGATTGAAAGTGTATCATGATACTACCGCAGCCGTTTTTGATTATTATAAGGATAAAGCAGTAATAATTGAAATTGACGGCACGATGCCAATAGAAAAGGTAACAGAAGAAATTATTTTGAAGCTTGTAGAAAACTAATCGGTTACTTTTTTCTTAAGTAATACTTTTACTGCCTTGCCGCCTTCAAGGCGTATTATTTTAGCATTGTGTTTTCTTACAAGATCGTAATTATGAGTAGCAAAAATAATTGATGTACCTCTTAGATTAATTTTCTTAAGTATCTCCAGTATTTCACCTGCAGTATCAGGATCAAGATTACCAGTAGGTTCATCCGCCAATACAAGAAATGGTTCGTTGATAATTGCTCTGGCAATTGCTACGCGCTGTTTCTCACCACCGGATAGTTCGTGAGGCATATTACTCTGTTTGTGGGACAAACCGACTTCAGAAAGAGCGTTTATAATCTTCTTCTTTTTAACCTTTTTTGATGAACCCGTTACACTTAATACAAATGCAAGATTATCGTAAACATTTCTGTCCGGTAATAACTGAAAATCCTGAAAGACAATTCCAAGCCTTCTGCGTAAATATGGTAAGTCTTTCGGCTTTATTGTTTCTGAAGAATAGCTGCCTATTTGAACATAACCAGACTGGGGGAATAAATCCATATAGATCATCTGCAGTAAAGATGATTTCCCTACTCCGCTTTTACCAATCAAAAAAACAAAATCGCCCTGATCGACCTGAAGATTCAAATCCTGAAATACAGGTTGATTGGGATAGCTATAATCGACATGATTGAAAATCAGCATTTATTTCTTTTTTTCTTTAGAATGAATTGTACCCTTTCACTCTCTGTTACTGCATCTATATCTGTGAAGGATTCCTTACACTTGTAAACATAAAAATTAGATTTATCAATAAAAGTAAAATAGTCTTCAAAAGGATAAATTTTCTGCTTATGAATTTCTTCAACCTTTTTACCATTAGCAAGTATTATTTCAAAGTAATTGTAATGAATACGTTCAACTTCATCATAAATACTTTTCTGAACATATTTAATACTATCAACACTTCCCTTCCGGTTTAAATACTTCTGATACAATTTACTATTGTTTTCAAGACTCACATCAAATGTAAAGATTCCATCTGGTTTCAAACATAAATCTACTTCTTTAAGCAGCGATAATATTTTTTGTCTGCTCATTAAATAATTAATACTGTCAAAGGTAGAAAAGACAAAATCATATTTCTGTTTGAATGGAAGTTCAGTCATATTGCAGCAGACTTTATCTAAATTATTACCGGCTGATCTAAGCATATACATAGATAAATCACTGATACAGAAATGCCCGAATTTTGTAAAAATTTTATTTGCGATAGCTCCATTACCGCCGGCAAGTTCCAGTGCATATAAATTTTTCTTGCGTAATTGTTTACTGATAGAATAAATATAATTAGACCATTTTACATAATCGATTGAACGCATAATGTAAGGATAAATAAGTGACAAATGAGAATAATTTTTAGAAGCCATTAATTTTTCTTCTGTTCATTAATATTTTTTCTACCAGGTAGACCGACTGTACCATGCTTTCTTCACTTGCAATTCCTTTTCCTGCAATATCGAAAGCAGTCCCATGATCCGGCGAGGTCCTAAGAAAAGGGAGTCCGGCTGTATAATTAACTCCCAAATTAAAATTCAGCATTTTGAAAGGGATAAGAACCTGATCGTGATACATTCCGAGCACAGCATCAAATTTTTTGTATAAATGATTTCCGAAAAAAGAGTCCGGCACAAAAGGACCAAAAGCGTTTACATTCTTAATAGAATTTATAACAGGAATAATAATTTTATTCTCTTCGTTGCCGATATTACCGTTCTCGCCGGCATGAGGATTCAAACCGAGTACAGCTATCTTAGGTTCGGTTATCGCAAAATCATTTTTAAGAGTCTTGCATAAAGTAATTAATGAATCATTTATTTTTTCTTTTGTGATAGACTGGGATACTTTATTTAAAGGTAAATGGATAGTAGCTAAACCGCATTTCATCTTTTTCGAAATAAAAAGCATCATAAAATTTTTGGAATGCGAAAGTTTTGCAAGCAATTCGGTGTGCCCTGGGAATTTAATTTCAGCCAGTTTGAAAGCTTGTTTTGATATTGGAGCAGTTATTATAGCATCGGCAAAATTGGATTGAACTAAATTTACAGAATCTATTATTGCGTTATAAGATAACTTGCCGGATACTTTTGTTGGTCTGCCAACTGTTTGAAGTGCATCGCCACTATCGATAATTGTGACTTTAGATTTGTCGATAATCTCGAAGGACGATTTAGTGATAATTTGATATCTAAACCCGGGAGGTATAACTTGACTTATTTTATTAAAAACATTCTTAGGACATAGAAAAAAAATTTGTCTTTTACGCGGGTTGAATATTCTATTAAAGGTTTTTAAGCATATCTCGGGGCCAATTCCATTTATATCTCCGCACGTAAAAACAAGACGTACCATTTATTTACTCAAAATATAATTACCCAGCCCGGTTCTATCGGTAAAAATAAATTCTTTTTGTAAGTCTTTATAGTACCAAATTTCGACAACAGAATCAGCCGATTTATATTCTCTTTTCACATCGTCTGGTTTACCAAACTGGATATAGATTTTACCGCGGTCTGTTTTTGCTCCAATCTGGTTAGCAAGATTACTAAAGTTAATCATAGCAGAATCGGCACGCTTGTAAAATTCATTCATCAAATTATTGTACTGATATTGACGATCAGGATTTTTCTTGTCCCAAAATTCAAAAAGAGCATTGTATTTCTGCTGATTACTCGTTTTATACAAATCTAATAATTCGGATCGATCATATATTATTTCGAGCAATTCAATTGCTAAATTAATGTTAGAAAGTGTTATCGGTTTATCAATCCATACTACTGAAAGATTAAATCTACTTTCTGTAGAACCTGAATTAATAATTAGTTCGGCAGTGCCTTCGGATAAATTTTTATTAAAGTTTTCAATAAGCAGATACTTAGATGATTCTTCACCTTCGTCACCGGATATAATAATCCTATCATAGCGGTCAAACATCTTTAATTGTCCGATTGATTTCACAGGTAAAGTATCATTGAAAACTGTTTTGTTTAACTGTTCAATTTTGATCGCTGCTTCTTTCAAGGAATTGTTTTGAACAGGAATTAATAGTTTGTAGTTATCAGGTTCAAACGGAATACGATTAGTACGATTTACAAGATGGAACATTTTATAATCGGCATGTAATTCTTCTAATTCCCGGACTACAATGGGCTGAACAAAATTATTTTTAATTAACCCGGGTATTTTAATCACAATAGAATCCAGATTAACGATCTGATTCGTATTATCAATTCTAATTGATGGACAAACTACATATTCACTTGAAAACAGGCGGAAATCAACAAACCCTTCCAACAACTTTTCTTTTGATTGTGTCTCTTCATAGGAGTTAGCAAGAACCTTCTTGCTAAAAGATTTTCTCTGGAAAATTTTATTATTATGCTTAACATCAAAATACAACTGAGCGCCACCACTAAATGAAGTGCCGCTTTTTACAAAAATGAGACGATTGTAAGGGATATTAAAAGAGATGCAGCAATCAACAGAATCTTTAAAAGGAAGAATATTTATTTCGAATAGATTTCCTCTTGGGTTTCTTTCTCGATCGCTCGTAGGCTGTGCAATTAAACACGAATAGACAAAAAAAATAAAAACTGAAAACCGGATATCTTTTACAATTCGAAGTATAGTCATCACATCTAGCTATTCATACTTAAAAGGAATTCTTTATTGTTTTTTGTTCCTCGCATTTTATCTAAAATAAATTCCATTGCTTCAGTAGGATCAAAATCTGCAAGCAGTTTTCTAAGAATCCAGATTTTATTTAATTCATCCTCTTTAAGGAGCAGTTCTTCTTTTCTTGTCCCGGATTTATTAAGATCAATTGCGGGGAAGATTCTTTTATCGGCAAGATTTCTATCAAGAACCAATTCCATATTACCTGTTCCTTTGAATTCTTCAAAGATAACTTCGTCCATTCTGCTTCCTGTATCAATTAATGCAGTAGCAATAATCGTTAAGCTGCCGCCATCTTCGGTATTACGAGCAGAGCCGAAAAATCTTTTAGGTTTATGAAGAGCATTGGCGTCTACACCGCCGGAAAGAATTCTGCCGCTGTGAGGAATAACTGTATTGTGTGCTCGTGCAAGCCGTGTAATTGAATCGAGTAAAATTACAACATCGTCACCAGCTTCAACCATTCTTTTAGCTTTTTCGCTAACCATGTTTGCAACTTGAACGTGACGGTCTGCCGGCTCATCAAAAGTGGAACTAATTACTTCTGCTTGAACCGACCTCTGCATATCGGTAACTTCTTCAGGACGTTCATCAATAAGAAGCATAATAATTTTAACTTCAGGGTGGTTACGTGTAATAGAATTAGCAATTTTCTGTAAAAGAATTGTCTTACCGGCTTTAGGCGGAGAAACAATTAAACCTCTCTGACCTTTACCAATGGGAGAAAGGAGATCCATAATTCTCATAGAATATTCACCCGGAGCAGATTCTAATTTTAAACGTTTGGTAGGATAAATAGGAGTAAGGTTATCGAACAAAGTTCTTTCACGGATAGCTTCCGGGTCTTTTCCGTTAACAGCTTCAACTCTAAGTAAAGCAAAGAACCGCTCTCCTTCCTTAGGCGGACGAACCTGACCGCTTACAAAATCGCCAGTTCTTAAACTGAACCTTTTGATTTGGGATGGCGAAACGTAGATATCATCCGGAGATGGAAGATAGTTATAATCCGCAGAACGGAGGAAACCATATCCATCCTGTAATACTTCCAACACTCCTTTTGAGAATGTTAAGCCGTCCTTTTGAGACTGAGCTTCGAGAATTTTGAAAATCAGTTCTTGTTTACGAAGGTCGCTGTAGCCAGCTAACCCGAATTCCTTTGCAATCTTATAAAGATCAACAATTTTTTTTGATTGCAGTTCTGAAATATCCATCGGCATAAGTAATTCCTGAGAGTTATTATTTAATCGTGATTTTTATTCGGTAAAACAATTTTTGGGGAAACAATTGATTATTCTGAGTTTATGATTAATTAATTAATGCAGAAGACATTGAGGCACATGCCAAAATTAATTTTCCGTTACCTATTTGTCAAGTTTTTTTTATTCATTTTTGATTTTATTTCACCCAGAAGATAGATAGAGCCAAGCACTACAAGACAACTACCGTAAGCGTCTTTAGCAAATTTGTCAATTACTAAATTATAATCTTTTAATTCCAACAGCCGGAGACCAACTTCATTACCTGTTTTTACCAACTCCTCTATGGCTGCGGCTCTTTCATATTCAGGTTGAACAGCATAAATAGTAGTAAAATATGGCTTAAGTAGAATTAGCATCGTAACAATATCTTTATCTTTCATCGCTCCGAATATTAGAATTCGTTCGCTGTAGTTCATATACTCTTTCGAGAACTCATTTATAAAAATTGAAACTGCTTCCGGATTATGTGCTGCATCAAAGATTATCCTGGGGTTGTCCTTTACTATCTCATATCTCCCTTCAATTCCGGTGTTAACTGTTATGTTCATCAATCCTTTGTTTATAATTGTATTGTCCAGCAAACCAAAAAGTTCATATAAGACTTTGACAGCAAGTGCCGAATTATGCAGTTGATAAATGCCTCTGAGACCGGACTTGTAAATATGATATTTTTTGTTACCAAGTGTTAAACTAACCGAGTTTTCTGTCTGTTCAGCAAACTGATTATACATAAATAATGTGGAATTCAATTCATCTGCACGCTTCTTAATTACGTCAATTGCATCAGACGGTAACGCTCCAATAAAAACCGGTTTATTCTGTTTTATAATTCCGGCTTTTTCGAAAGCAATTTTTTCAATTGTTTTACCTAAAATATTTGTGTGTTCAAGACTTATTGAAGTAATAACAGAAGCCAGCGGGTCTACTACATTAGTAGCATCAAGTCTGCCTCCTAATCCGGTTTCTAATACAACGTAGTCAGGTTGATTATCAAAGAAGTATTTGAAAGCAAGTGCAGTTGTTATTTCGAAAAATGTCGGTTTATGTTTATCGATCATCTGTTCAATAGAATTAATAAAAGAGGCAATGTAATAGTCCTCAATTTCAATTCCGTTAATTCTAATTCTTTCATTAAATCTGACAAAGTGCGGTGAAGTATAAAGACCAACTTTATAACCAGCTTCAGTTAAGATGCTTGCAATAAAAGAAGCTGTACTTCCCTTTCCGTTTGAACCGGCAACATGAATAAATTTCAAATCAGAATGCGGATTACCGATAGATTCCAATAATTCTCTAATTCGATCGAGTCCGAGTTTAATATTGAACTGATGCATCGAATAGATTCTATTAAGCGCTTCTTGAATTTTCATGTTACAATTGGTAAGAACCTATTACATCGGATAAATTTTGGATTGTGCACTGATTGCAGTAAGAATATAATCCTTCAATAATTTCTACACCGGCATTAGGATTAATAAAATTTACTGTTCCAATCTGAACAGCCGAAGCACCTGCAATCATAAATTCTACAGTATCATTCCAATTCATTATTCCGCCAATTCCAATTATAGGAATATCGATATTAAGTTTTATCTCCAATACTTTAGCAAGAGCAACCGGTTTAATTGCCGGACCGCTAAGTCCTCCGGTTACATTTTTAATTTTGGGTTTACGGGTCCAGATATCGAAAGCGGTTCCGACTAATGTATTAATTGCCGATACTGCATCGCCGCCTTCATCTTTAACAATTTTTGCAAAATCAGAAATTTTTGAGACGTTGGGCGAGAGTTTGATAATTAACGGTTTGTTTGTTACTGCCCTAACCTTTTCCGTAATTCTTCCAACTGAATTAAGGTCGTTGCCAAAAATTAGACCGCCTTCACTTACATTAGGACATGATACATTTATTTCGAAAGCATTAATTGTATCAATGGGAGTTAAAATTTTTGTGCACTCAACATATTCTTCAATAGAGCTCGCAGCAATATTACAAATTATTGTAGTGTTAAGTTCTTTGAGAAAAGGAATTTTCTCTTTTATGAATACTTCCACACCTACATTTGCCAGCCCAATTGCATTCAGCATTCCGGATGGAGTTTCAACAATTCTTTGCGGAGGATTTCCTTTGCGAGGTTTTAACGATAGAGATTTTGTAACAATTCCGCCAAGTTTGCTGAGATCTGTAAAATTAGAAATTTCGTTTCCATAGCCAACTGTCCCGGATGCAAGCAGAACAGGATTTTTTAAGTGAAGCTTTCCAATTTTTACCGATAAATCTATATTACTCATAACTTCACCTTTTTAGCATCAAACACCGGTCCGTCTTTACTTCCGCATTTTCAATAGGGCAGCCCTGGCAAATTCCAAATCCGCATGCCATAACACACTCTGTGCTTATCTGGCAATCAATATTATTTTTAATAGAAAATTTCTGAAGAGCTTTTAACATAGGATTTGGTCCGCACGAAAATATTCTTACTGTTTCATTTTTGAATTTTTCAAATTCGCTTTCGATTAGCTGAACAACATTCCCTTTAAATCCCGCAGAACCGTCATCTGTAGAGATTAACAGGTTCTTCATTCCATACTCTATAATATTTTGCCTGGAACGTCCGCCAAAAAAGCAAATTACTTTTTTATCAGGCGGAATTTGTTGAATAAGAAAAGGGAAAGGAGCAATACCAATACCGCCGGCAACAATAAGTGCGGCAGAGTAATAGCCGCTTAAATCGAATCCATTACCTAAAGGTCCAAGAACATCAATAATATCATCCTTTTGTTTCCTTGCTAATAGTTTGGTTCCTTCGCCGTGAACATCGAACATAAAGTAAAGGTTTTCCCTGTCAACTTTACAAATGCTAAAAGGACGGCGAAGCAGAGGAAAATCCGATTCCGATACCTTGATGTTGCAGAATTGTCCAGGTTTAATTCCTGAAGCAATTAACGGCGAGTGAACAATTAGCAAATATGTATTCGGGAGCAGATTTTTAATGGATTCAACGCGTGCTTTTTCGATATACAAGCGGGTAACTCTAATCTTTAATTATAAAATTAACTCTTTCTAGAATATTTATCTTCTA
>DYHC01000029.1 GCA_020724325.1 Melioribacter roseus | reverse complement strand
CCTTTTCTATTAAATTCATTCAACTCATTATTAATATATTCTTCGGCAAATCTGATAGCATTAATATTGAAACTTCCGCATAGACCTCTGTCGGATGTAATAACTATTAACGCAATATTTTCAATTTTCCGTTCGGTAATTAATGGGTTGTTAATATTTTTTTCAATCTTCAACAGATGGTTTAACACTTCGGATATCTTTCTAGAATACGGACGAGAATTAATAATATTTTCTTGAGCGCGGCGAAGTCTTGCAGCAGCTACCATTTTCATGGCTTTTGTAATCTGCTGTGTATTCTTAACACCTTTAATTCTTCTCTTAATATCCCTTAGTGTTGCCATATAATATCATTCATTAATAATTCTTCAATTATTTGTTAAATTTTTCAACAAATTCATCAGCCGCTTTTTTTAACAGCTGAACAATATCATCCTTCAATTCTTTTGTGGATATAATGCTTTCATAAATAGCCGGATATTTCAATTCGGCAAATTCATGAAATTCTTTTTCGAATTTTTTTACATCCTGTAGTTTAATAGAATCCATATAGTTGTTGGTGCCAAGGAAAACAGAAATAACCTGTTTCTCTACAGAAATAGGTGAGTATTGATCTTGTTTAAGTAATTCCACAAGACGAGCACCTTTTGCAAGAATCCTTTGAGTTGCTTTATCAAGATCGGAGCCAAATTTTGCAAAAGCTTCCAGTTCTCTATACTGAGCTAAATCTATTTTGAGAGAGCCGGCAACTTTTTTCATAGCTTTAATCTGCGCATTACCGCCAACACGCGAAACCGAAATACCAACGTTAATTGCTGGTCGAACTCCGGCATTAAATAAGTTGGGTTCAAGATAAATCTGACCGTCTGTAATTGAAATAACATTTGTAGGAATATAAGCCGAAACGTCGCCTTGCTGAGTTTCAATTATAGGAAGTGCAGTTAAACTTCCGCCGCCGAGATCTTCGCTTAATTTGGAAGCTCTTTCAAGCAAGCGGGAATGTAAATAAAATACATCACCGGGGTAAGCTTCGCGTCCGGGAGGTCTTCTAAGCAGCAACGAAAGTTCACGGTAAGCAACAGCTTGTTTGGAAAGATCATCATAGATTAAAAGAGAATGCCTTCCAGTATCTCTAAAATGTTCTCCCAAAGTTGCGCCCGAGTAAGGGGCTATATATTGCAGCGGTGCGGGAGAAGAAGCCGGTGCAGATACAATAGTTGTATAAGCCATTGCTCCTTCTTCTTCTAACTTGGCAACTACCTGGGCTATAGTTGAATTCTTTTGACCAATTGCAACATAAACGCAGTAAACGGGTTTAATGCCGTACTTTTTAGCTTCTTCTGTATGAGTGTATTTCTGATTAATTATTGTATCAATAGCAATGGCTGTTTTACCAGTTTGACGATCGCCGATAATAAGTTCGCGCTGTCCCCTGCCAATTGGTATCATGGCATCAATAGCAGTTATACCTGTTTGCAATGGTTCTTTAACCGGTTGACGCGCAATTACGCCAAGAGCTTTTCTTTCGATAGGCATGTACTTATCGAATTTAATTGTACCTTTTCCATCTACAGGTTCACCAAGAGGATTTACTACTCTACCAAGGAGTTTATCTCCTACCGGAAATGAAGCAACGCGGTTGGTTCTTTTAACCGTGTCGCCTTCTTTTATTAATGTACTTTCACCAAAGAGAACGCATCCAACACTATCTTCTTCCAGGTTTAGTACCATACCGGTTACATTATTCGGGAATTCAACCAGCTCGCTTGCCATTACATTGGATAAACCATATACACGTGCAATTCCATCGCCCACTTGTAAAACTGTACCGACTTCATAAATATCAACTTCATTATCAAAACCGGCAAGTTGTTTTCTAAGTATTGCAGATACTTCGTCAGGTCTAATTTCAGCCATGATTATTTCCTAATTGTTTATATGCTTATCTCTTCCGAGAATTTTTTTCTTAATAATTCAAGTTGATGCTTTACCGATGCATCATATACAATATCTTTTATCTGAACTATAAAACCGCCAATTAAATTTTTGTCTGCTACAAATTCCGCCAAAACTTTCTTATTTGTCTTTTTCTCTAATTTAGAAGAGATCTCTTTCCTAACCGCATCAGTCAAATCTACAGATGAAGTTATATTTGTTCTTACAATTCCTACTTTGTCATCCCTCAGATTTAAGAATTCTTTCATAATCTCTGTAATTATATCTTCCCTACCTTTTGTTACAAGAAACTCCAGGAATTTGGAAGTCTCGTTCTCTAATTTTGAGCTAAAAATTTTCGAAAGAAGATTTTTCTTATCCTTTTGTTTAATAACCGGATTACGAAGTATTGCTCTCAATTCTTTGGATTGAAGGAGAGTATTGTAAATCAGTTCAACATCCTCGGCAAATTTTTCCAAAGCTTTTTTTTCTTCTGCAAGCTGAAAAAAGGAATTTGCATAGCGGTATGATATTCTAAAAACACTCATATTCAGTTCTTAGAAAGGTCGTCCAAATATTTCTTAACTAATTTAATTTGTTTTTCCTTATCCAGATTTTCTCTTAGAATTTTTTCAGCAGATTGAATAGCGATATCTGCAACCTGTTCTTTCAGTTTATTATATGCCTCGGCATTCTTTCTTTCAATTTCGCCGGCTGCGTCTTCAATCATTTTTTTAGCTTGCAATTTGCTTTCATCCAGAATCTGAGATTTTAATTTTACTGCATATTCTCTGCCCTGATCAATAATTTTTTTGGCTTCTTCCTCGGCTTTAAGCATACTTTGTTTGTTATCAGCAATTAATTTCTCAGCATCTTTCTTGGCAACCTCTGCTTTTTCGAGAGATTCTTTTATAAAAGATTCTCTTTCATTCAGGGATTTAAGAATCGGTTTCCATGCAATCTTTTTAAGAATAAGAAGCAAGAAAATGAATGTAACTACAGTCCAAAGAATAACACCCGGATTAACATCCAGGGGTCCGCCGCTTTCTCCACCGCCGGCAAGAGCAACAACAAATAAATCAGCTAATAACATTCTAAAAATTTCCTAATAATTTGGGAAAAAACTAATTATTACTTCAATGCAAGAAGAATACAAATAACCAGAGCAAAAAGTGAAATACCTTCTATGAGAGCAGCAGCAATAATCATTGATGTTCTAATTTCACCGGCAGCTTCGGGCTGACGTCCGCTTGCTTCCATAGCAGCACTTGCTAATTTACCAATACCGAATGCACCACCTATAACGGTTAATGCTGCACTAAAACCAGCTGCTAAATATGCGTATTCCATGTAACTTCCTCCTATTATGTACTGTTATTAAATAATTAATGCTCTTGATGATATGCCATCCCTATAAACAGCGAGGATAACATCGTAAAAATATATGCTTGAATAAGTGCTACTAATATTTCTAACAAGAAAATAAATAATGCAAATGAAATTGAAACAGGAACAACAAAATATGTTCTTAATATAAATATTAATCCGAGTAATGCCATTATAACAATATGACCGGCAGTCATGTTTGCAAAAAGACGAATTGCCAGAGCAAATGGTTTAGTAAATAACCCGAGCAATTCAACTACAAACATAATTGGAAGCAACCAGAAAGGAATTCCATGCGGAATCAATCCTTTGAAATAACCGAAGAACCCATTCTTCATTATTCCGCCAATCTGAATTACAAAAAACGAAATTGTGGCTAATGTAGCTGTTACAGAAATATTACTTGTTGCAGTAGAACCCCAAGGTATAAGACCTAAAAAATTGCATGTTAGGATAAAGAAAAAGCATGTTAGCAAATAAGGTAAAAACTTTTCGAAACCGTGACCAATAGTTGGTTTAGCAATTTCATCGCGGACGAATACAATGAGCACTTCAAGCAAGTTAGTAATACCGCGGGGGATGAGGGATTTCTGGTAAGATTTTCTTGCTGCAATAAATGCCAAAACCAATAAGAGAACCGCAATCCACATAAATACAACATGCTTAGTAATTGATAGGTCCATTCCGAATAAATGAAATTGGGGTAAATGAATTATTCCAAAAGGAGTTAAATCCAGTTCTCGGGCATACAAAACATGATGCATTATCCATCCGGTATCCTGGCTACCGGCGGCTTCTTTTAAGGTATCTACTGCTGCAGATGAATCAGAAATCCACATTTACTTGATTTTTTTAGAATTATGTAACTTTTTCAGCTTTTTTCTTAAATAGAACTATTTCATAGGTAATAAATAATATATACCATATAAAGAGTGCAAATATAAACGCATATTTGTCAATATTCAAGAATTTTAAAGCCACGATTACACCGATAAGCATTAAAACAAGCCGAAAAACCATTCCGCCAAGGTTGAAGATCAGAAAGGTCTTATTTGATTTATTTTTTGAATACTCCCAGAAAATTAAAAAAAGTGTAAAGTTTACCAGCATAATCAAACAAGCATAGAGAACGGAATCTTTAAAGAGTTTTGTTACTATTTGAAAATGATTCAATATAAAAAGCGATGACACAAAAAGTGTTAGAAATAGGAGGGGATATTTAATTTTTCTTATCAATTTTTTTGTTGAGATACAAAACGGTTTTAATAAAATTATAAATTCCGGCAAATCCGCCTAATAGTGAAAAAGCGATCATTAAAAATGGAGCAGTGTTTAGCAGGTTATCCAGCCACCTGCCAAGGAAAAACATTAATATAATTGTAGCTGCAAGTTGAGTACCAAGACCAAGGTATGGACCAATTTTTCTATAGCTGTCAGAAAATCTTGAAGTATATTTTTCCTTATCCATTCAAATCTTTTGAAGAAGAGCTATTTTGTTTCATAGAACTTCGCCCGTCAAAAAGAGCACCTTCTTCTATAATTAATGTTTTTGCAATTAGGTCACCTTTAAAAACCGATTTAGATTCAAGCCGTAATTTTTCTTCAACAAAAACTTTACCTTCAATTTGTCCGCTCATTGTAATGCAGCGCGCTTTAACTTCACCGGCAATTCTTGAAGAATCGCCTAATGTTAAGTTGCCGCTGACCGTAATGTTTCCGTTGATAATTCCATCAACTCTTACATTCCCCTCGCTTTTTAAGTTACCATCAATTGTAACACCATTGCTAATAATGCTCACGTCTTCTGTATGAGGATCTTTTTTTGTAGCCATTTAATACTCCTACTTAATTAAAATTTCTTCTGGATTTATTGGTTTACCGTTAAGCCAGATTTCGAAATGGAGATGCGGTCCAGTAGTATTTTTTCCGGAATTACCGCTTAACGCAATCAGTTCTCCCTGTCTAACGTAATCACGCTGCTTTTTAAGTACCGACGAACAATGTTTATAGAGTGTAGTATAGCCGTTATCATGGTTAATTATTATCATATAGCCGTTCTCATAAGTATAATCTGCAAAAATAACCATCCCGCCAGCCGAAGCATAAACAGGTGTTCCGGAAGGAACACCGTAGTCAATTCCCAAATGCCCTTTTTCAGAATTAAATCTTTGCGTTATTATTCCGGTAACAGGTTCCAAAAAGATTGATTTGGAATTAGACTGATAGATTATGTTTAATAGCTCTTTAAAAACAGAATAAATGTTACCTCCAACCGGAAGCTTTTTATTAATAGTTTTTTTTAGAGTATCGTAAAGAGGATTTGAAGAACTGATAGAATCTGTATTTGCTAATTTAAGAGCGTACTTCATCCGTTCGTTAGTGCTGGCAATTTTCTGAAGCTGTCCGGTTAATAATTCTACTTTTGTCTGTAGTTCGTTTATCTTACTACGCTGCTCAATAAATTCTTGATTATCTAAGACAAAAAGAAAATCCTTAAGCGGAGAAACTGACAAAATAAAAATTAAAACCAGCCACGAAATAAATGTATAGATAAGTGTGTAGGCGGCTATTCTGAATAAACTAAATTTGTAATTCTTTGTTGAAGCATCTGGATAATTAGGAGTTATATAAAAAGTTGTTTTTCTTACAAAATCCCACTTAAACCACTTCATTTTATTTCCTTATTAGGTAAAGCAAATATATAAATTTAGAGGCTATTTTTCTTACAACGGAAGTAATAGATTTATTTTTTCTATTAGTACATTAGGAAGCAATTTAAACCCGCAGTCGAATGTTTTTATAGGACATTTTCTTCTTCCATGAATTCCGCATGGTTTGCATTTTAATCCATCCAGAGATAGTAAAAAACTTTTTTCATTGTAAGGATAAAAACCAAAATCTGGAATTGTAGAACAATATATTGTTAAAACCGGAATACGAGCAGCCATTCCCATGTGCGTTGGTGCACTGTCGTTACATATTAATAATTTGCATTGCCTTAACAGCTGGATCGATTCTATTATGTTTAATAAACCTGTAAAATTTTGGGAACCGGATTTCAGGTTTTGATGAAGTCGTTCACATAATTCATAATCCTCTTTTCCGCCAATAAAAACAACGAAATAATTTCTTTCGATTAAATGCAAAGCAGCCATTTCAAAGTATTCTTCAGGATACTTTTTAGTATGCCAGACCGAACCGGGTGCAATTGCTACAATTGGCAGAGAAATGTGATTGGTTAAGTCAAAAATTTTTTCATCAATTTCTTTTGATGAATTTATTTCAGGAATAATTTTCCATTTCTCATCGTCCGGCTCTATTCCTATCAGTTTCAAGTTACGGCTTACCTCGTGAGCCGTTTTATCATACCTAATTACATGGTTATATACAAAACTTAACGAGGCGTTATCGAAGCCGAACGATTCTTTTACATTCAGCAAATAAACCATAAGAGACGTTCTAAAAGATCTGTGTGGAGAATATAGTTTAGTATAGTTATTCTTCTTTAGATTGTTGACGAAACTAATTAACTGCAGAACAGATTTCTGATTCCCCTTTTTATCGAGAGGAATAACCTTATCCACGTAAGGGGAGTATTCAAATATTTCTTTGGTAGCTGGGATTGATACTACATCAACCGAACTGTTAGGATATTTTTCCTTTAATTTTTGAATCATTGGCAATGTAAGAATTGCATCGCCGGGAAATGCCGTTTGGATTACAAGTATTTTTTCTTTACCGTTTAATATTTCCAAAGTTTGTGCATCCAAAAATATTGTTCGGGATTTTCTTTAACAAGTTCTTCCAGTAATTCAATATATTTTTGTGTAATGAGAGAGATCCGTTTATCTTCATCATCAATCGTTTCAGAAAAATCTAATTCCTTTATTGTAAGTTTATATGTAAGGTCTGTTTTCCTCTGAATAAAACAAATTAACAAACTGCATTTCATTCTATCAACAATAGCAGCAGTTCCAGTATAGTAAGAAGTCGGCTGGTTAAAAAAATTGAACCGCGGTCCATCTTTGTGCCCGCGTTGATCCCCGGCAATTAATACTACTTCTTTATTGTTGAGTGCCTGATAAATAGATTTTACCGATACTCCAATTGGAATTATTTTGGTACGTGCTACATAACGTGTTTCTTCAAGCCATTTTGTAATAAAAGGATTTCGCTGGGGTTTAACCAGTATGTTGAAAATACCTTCAAATTTCGGAGCTAAATAGGAGATAATAAATTCCCAGTTACCAAAGTGTGCTGTTAATAGAATAAGTCCTTTTCCATTCCGAACTTTTTCATTAATTAATTCTATGTTAGTGCATTCTACCTGATTTTCAATTATTGAATGCGGAAGATGCGGAATGAGCATTAATTCAAAAAATGTAATTGTAATACTCTGATAATTCTTACGCGCAATTGAACGGATTCCAGATTTCGATTTTAACGGAAATGCCTTATGCAGATTTGAAATTGTTGTAGTCCGCCTAATCGGAATAAAATAATAAATAAAAAGACCAACTTTAGAAGCGAGCTTTCGCGTTTTTTTGAGTCCAAGTTTCTTTAATAAGAATAGAACCGACCGAAAAAGGAAAAACTCGATTTTGTTTTTATCAATTTTCAATTCTATAATGTAGTTATTCTTCTCACCCAGTTTTCGTCTTTAAATTCTCCCCTCATTGTTGAATGAAGCAGTTCATAACTTCCGAAACCTGTTAAGTCACCAAAAATAAAAGAAACACCTCCTTCAATACCGCTATAGAACCAGATCTCATACGGTTTCATATTAGGTTCGCTTGGAAAATAATCTTTCTGATCGGGTTCGCCATATAACAAATAGACTCTTCCTTTATCGCTCAAATACCCGGCTTTAATTCTTGTAGTAAAATTATTATTAACATAATCTAATCTTTTCATATACTCTATTTTAAATTCATTCTGAGGAGTAGAAGGATCGGTATCGCGGTTATTCCAGAACCTAAAAAGGAATTCCCTTTTTGCATTTAAGGAATCAAGTGCTTTATACTGATTAATTTCATTATGGGAAGCAATATATTTAGCATGCTGAAACATCAAATCGCATTCTTCTTTGGACATAACAGCAAATTCACTTCCTACAAAGCTTCCGCTCAATTTTTGAATTTGTACTATATCGGTAACTTTAGGATTATACAGAAAGAACCTTTTCGAAGAAACATGCGCACGTTTAGTTTTATTATCGATTAGACTGAATTCGAGATTGTAAGTATCCGTAGGAAGTTTTGACAGGTTAATTAAGCCATATTCAACAATTGATTTGGGACCCTGGTTTATCTGTTTATCAGCTTTTTAAACAGATTTACTCAAACTATTAAAAATATTTTTCTGCAATGTAAAATTTGAAGCAGGATCTTCGAGAACAAGATTATATAATTCAGAGTAGTAAAATAGTACGGGGCTTTTATCCGAATAAACCATAGAAGGATTTGGAATTACTTCGAGTGAATTCTTAAAAAATATAGAAAGAGGGTCAGCATCGTTCTTTTTAATATTAGCAGAAAGTTCTATATCGCTTACTGCAAATTTATTTTCCGGATAAGGATTTATTACAATATTTTCATTTATGGTTTTTTTTAGGTCGGGGTTATTTGCATCGTAAGCATTAACCATTAAGGAATATTCTCCGGCAGGAATAACGAATCCGAATACTCCAACCAAATTCTTATCGATTCCAATATTTTCATTAATCACATTCTGAATTTTCCAGTTCTTTTTGATAAAGAAAGTATCTGCCTTAATATCTTTCATCTCTATACGGACTATAGCTTCCAGAAGTTTACCCGAAGGGGAATCGGTTACCCGCATGTTTTCAGGATTGAGGTCGTAATAGAATTCCATAAAAACCGAGGAAGAATCGTACTTAAATTTTGCAAAATCAAATTCAAATTTGAGATCGGTTTGCGCAAAACCCACGGAAGCAAGAGAAATTGCGGTTAGGATCGTAAAAAGAATTTTTTTCATTAATCTACTCCTCAGTTTTAATTTTCCAACAGTCTAATTAACCAATAAAGCGTTATTAATCAATCCAATAAAAATTTCACAATCAATTAAAACCGCCACTTTAAAATAAAAAAACCCGGGCATCTAACATAGTGAGCTTGCCGAACCATAGCTTGTGGTGAGCTTGCCGAACCATAGCTTGTGGTGAGCTTGCCGAACCACTTTAAAATAAAAAAACCCGGGCATCTAACATAGCTGCCCGGGCTGTTAAGTTATTTACAAATTACAAACCGATTTGAACTGTAAATATGTGATTATCCTCGAAGAATTTGGTCTGTCTAAAACCATAATCAACTTTAATCTTAGTTCCGCCTACATCGTATTTGATACCAAGACCTGCAGTTAAACCGTAAATATTGGCATCTTCATTATCCACCATTTCAGGCAGGAACATATATCCGCCTCTTACAAAGAACATTTCGTTAAGACCATATTCCATACCTAATCTAACTTCGTCACCATAGTAGTTAGCATTCTGGTATGTACCGGCAAGCTGCAGATAGTTGGAAGCATTAAATACAAGATTATAGCTCATACCAATTTCTAATAAAGACGGAAGTTCGAAAGACATTGCATCGCGCTTATAAGCAGCTTCTCCTCTTTCAAGAGTAGAAGGGGTTGCATTAATATAAAGACCAGAACCATCATATTTCATTTGCGGTCCAAAGTTCTTTAATGCTAATGCTAAGCCGAGTCCATCAATATTAGCAAGATTTCGGTAAGTAATACCGATATCAAAACCAACCGAATTTGCACTTACAAGACCTAACTTTTCTGTAATATAATTCATAGTTAAGCCCACAGCAATTCTATCACTTAATAATCTTGAGAATGTTAAACCAAGAGTCATAAATGTAGGTTGGAAAGTTTGACCGTTTCCATCGGGATTTTCAACAGTAGTAACATTAATAGCATCGATGGCAAGAGATTTTAAGCTGAAAGCAAGAGCACCGAAGCCATCGATATTAGTAGAAACACCAACGTAAGTTACTCCGATATCAGCAATATATGACATATGGGAGAACAAGACGCTGGTTCCTTCATCAAAAGAGAGGTTAGCAGGATTCCAATAAACGGATTCCAAACCAGAAGAGCCAGCTAATGAAGAACCATTCATAGCAATGCCGCGTGCGCCAACGGGAATCAGCAATTGAGAAGCTGCTCCTGTTCCATTACGCACACCGCCGCCAGCATAAATAGTGCTTATAGCTAGAGCTAAGATTATAAATATTTTTAATGTATTTTTCATTTTTTCTTCTCCCATCTATTAATAGTGATCAAGAATCTGTTGTTCTTGAATTATAGCCAGTTTAAGTATTTTGGTTTTGCCTAAATCAGGCATGTCTACATAAACAATATATAAACCGCTCGCTACAGGGAATGAACTTTCGTTTACAAGATCCCATGTAATAAACTGACTTGGAGAATTTTTCTCGATCGTACGAACCAATTGACCGGCAAGGTTGAATATTCTTAGTGTTGCCTTTGCTGGTAAGTGGCTGAATGTAACAAATCGCTGATATTTGTTTACTTCACGCGGATTTACTGCATAGTAAGGATTCGGAAATACATTTATATTCTCAACCGCTTGCTTTGCTAAATCTGCATCATTCATAATTACAGACGGAGCTGTAAATCTGAAAATATCACCGGTTGTTCCAGATGTTGGTTGATTCGGTTTTGTAGTTTCAATTCTAAATATAGAACCAGTTTCTGGTTCAGTAGCAGGAAGATTTGCCGGGAAGTTTGAAGCTCCAACGTCACCACCGTTAAAGAGAACTAATGCTACTCTTGCCATAATTTCACTTCCAACTCCGGTAGTATATCCGGAAGCTAATGCATCGTCGTATCCTTTTGTCCCGGGTGTCTTATCTGTTACGTCATAGAAATAAATCCAGTCAGTGTAAGGATCATTTGTACCACCAGATACTGTATGGTCGGTAGGTAAAATATTCCATTTGTCATTTCCGTCTTCATCATATACAAAAGGAATTAACTTGAAGTCGTCAGTAGTATTATTAGGTGTACCAACCCCGGTATTCCATAATTCGAAAGGAACTTTTGAAATTGCACCGGTTGTGAAAGCCATTACTGCCATACTGCCAGCAGCAGTAAATCTTATTTCGAAATCGTTGGGAATAATTCTTGGCCAGTTAGCACCACCACGCGGAACACGTGTTAAGAAGAATGCATATGAAGGCTCCATAGTTGGACTGTTCATACCGGTATGGATACCCCATAATGCTGTGCTATTCTTCATTTGTCCTGCTGGCGGTCTATCATTAACGCCATTTGGTGCAGCTCCATCAAGTGTCGGGAATCCGTTGTTATTGAAAGCAAAAGCTCCCATAACCGGATTAGCTAACTTTCCGCCGGCATTATGCGTAAGAATAAATCTCTTGAAATTATTTGGTGCACCGGTCATGTCAACCTGTAAACCATCTATGAGAGGAGCTAAGTCGCCTTGGGTTTCTCTAGCGCCTGTAAATACTGTTTTACCAGTTGTTTTATTAACCAATGTC
>DYHC01000028.1:11416-11974 GCA_020724325.1 Melioribacter roseus | reverse complement strand
TTCAATTGTTGATTGAAGCATTTCGATAACGGTGCTAATTGCAATGATGGAAAAAATTCCTACAATAATTCCAACAATAGTAAGAGTTGATCTTAACTTGTTCGAATGAAGAGATGAAATAGCTACTTTAATAATTTCTATAATATGCATTATTCATACCTCAAAGCTTCTACCGGATCCAATTTTGCAGCAGAATATGCCGGGGCAAATCCTGAAATAATTCCAGTAATTAACGAAATTATAATTGCAAGAATAACTGTATCTACCTGAACTGATGTAGGTAAAAACTGATTAACAATCATACTAAGGATTATAGCAAGTATTAAGCCTACAAGTCCGCCTAATAAACAAATTATTGCAGACTCTGTAAGAAACTGCCCAAGTATTGCTCTTCTTTTAGCACCGATTGCTTTTCTAATTCCAATTTCCTTAGTCCTCTCTTTTACCGAAACAAACATAATATTCATAATACCAACCGCACCTACAAACAGAGATAACCCTGTTATAAATAATCCGGCAATCTGAATTACACCAACGGTAGAGTTAATTGTGTTAAGT
>DYHC01000028.1:0-11406 GCA_020724325.1 Melioribacter roseus | reverse complement strand
TAATCCTTCCTGCTGATTAATTGAGAAGTCGTTGGACTCGTTGTATTTTAGTCCGCGAATTCTTCTCATAATTCCGATGGCTTCTTCTTTAGTTGCTTCTACCATTTGACTGTTTCTTGCTTTCACATTTATTGTAACGCTTCTGAAAAATTCACTTTGGAAATACTTGAAGATATTTGCAATGGGCATAAATATTTGCCGGTCCGGATTAAAATTACCCATTACCCAGCTTCCCTGCTCAGCCAATACACCAATAACTTTAAATTTTTGACCGCGGATTCTAACATCCTGGAATAGTGCATTACCCCGCGGGAATAAATTCTTTGCAACATCAAAACCAAGTACACAAACCTGTCTTCCACCGTTACTTTCCAGTTCATTAAAAAATCTTCCCTCACTAAAAGTAAGATTTGTTGTATTGATATACTCGTGGTTAGTTCCTTGAATAAGAATTGACTCTACGTTGCGGTCTTTGTATTTAACAGTTTGATTAGACCAAACAGTAGGAGCAACAGCTAAAGGAAGTTTAGCAAGCTCTTTATACTTATCGTAATCTTCTAAAACAAGATTTTTTCTGTTTCTTAATTCCCAGAAAGGAATATCGTTATTAAACCATTCCCATTTATCGATGTAAAGATTATCCGAACCTAAGGATGAAACACCCGTTTGAAATGCATTATCTATACCTTTAATTGCAGTGGACATAAGAACAACCGATGCAATTCCGATTACAATACCAAGAGTTGTGAGTATTGCCCTTGCTTTATTAGCTCTTATAGCTCTTAACGAAATTAACAACCCTTCTTTTAATTCAAAAAAGTAATTATTCATCGGCATTCCTTTAGCAATTAATTTGCTTATCGATCATTGATAAACTAGACTATATCGTAATTAAATTTTAGATAAACCATTTTTAGCAGGAATAAATCTTTTATCTACATTTTCGTCTTTTTCGATTAATCCATCGCGCAGTCTAATAATTCTTGCAGCATGCTCAGCTATGTACTCTTCGTGGGTTACAAGGATTATAGTATTTCCATTTTCAGATATTTCATTAAAAAGAGCCATAATATCTTCGCCGGTTTTTGTATCCAAATTACCTGTTGGCTCGTCAGCTAAAATTATTGAAGGACTTGTAACCAGTGCTCTTGCTATAGCAACTCTTTGGCGCTGCCCGCCTGAAAGCTCATTTGGTTTGTGATGCATTCTATCAGCCAGACCAACTTGCTCTAATGTAACTTTAGCACGTTCTTTTCTTTCAGATGAGGAAACCCCGGCGTAAATAAGTGGAAGCTCTACATTGTGTAATGCGTCTGACCTTGGCAATAAGTTGAAAGTCTGGAAGACAAATCCGATTTCTCTATTTCTAATAGTAGCTAACTCGTTATCATTCATTTGACTAACATTAACGCCTTTGAAGTTATAAATTCCTCTTGTAGGTGTATCTAAGCAGCCGAGTACATTCATCAAAGTAGATTTTCCGGAACCCGATGGACCCATAATTGCAACGTATTCACCTTTATCAATCCTTAAGGATACATCAGCAAGCGCATGAACTTCTTCACTACCAACCTGATATATTTTTGCAATGTGTTCAATATTTATAATGTTCATGTTATTTCCACTCTAAAATGAAATATTAATTTGCTTTTTTATCATCCTTGCGCTTTGATATTACAGATAATTTTGAACCATCTTCCAAATCTTTTGATATTGCTCTATAAGGACCGGTAATTACTTCTTCATTACCTTTTATACCTTCTATAATTTCGCTATATGAATCATCGCTAATTCCGGTTTTTACTTCAACCATTTTTGCTACACCTTCATTAACAATAAATACAACTTCTTTTGGTTTATTGTTTTTACCATTTTTTACTTTAGGAGCTTCATTTCCTTCATCGGAATTTGTTTCTGTAGTTTCCTTTTTAGCTTCAGGCAATCTTGCTGTTACACTTTGTATTGGAACCGCAAGAACGTTAGTCTTAGTTTCGGTTTCAATATCTGCATCGCAAGACATTCCGGGTCTTATCTGATCACCCGGGTTCAACAATTTTATTTTTACTTCGAAGTTAACTACCTGATCTTGGGTACCTAATCCGGTTGTTTTAGCGCTGTTGCCAATTTGAGTTACGATCCCTTTAAATTCTTTTTCACCGAAAGCATCTACTTTAATTTTTGCAGTATCGCCAACAGAAACCAATACAACATCATTTTCGTCAACATCCACTGTAGCTTCCATATTAGTTAAGTCTGCAACTGTCAAAAGTTGTGTGCCCTGAAAAACACTTCCAATAACACGTTCACTTAACTCAACATTAAGTATGCTAACAGTTCCATTTATTGGAGCGTACACATATGTTTTATTTAGGTTTTCGATAGCTTCTTTTAATGCAGCATCGGATTGTGCAACGATTGATTTCTGGGATTCAAAATTCGAGTTTGTCTGCAGGTAACTTGATTTGGATGCTTCAAGCTCTGCGTCGCTTGCCAGTCCTAATTTAAATAATTCCTGAACACGCTTATAATCTGCTTCAACTTTATCTAATAGTGCTTTTGTCGAATTGAGATTTGCTCTTGTCTGTGCAAGACGTGCTTCGGCACTAACTTTTTGCGCTTCATAAATATCTGGTTTTATTCTAAGAAGAAGCTGTCCTTTTCGAACCTTATCACCTTCACGTACAAGAAGCTGAACAATTTCGCCGGTTGCTTCTGCAGTTAATTTAACAAGGAATTCCGGATTAATTTTTCCCGTTGCTGAAACAACTTGAGTAATATTTCTCTTTGTTACCGGTTCTGTATTAACTTGGAATATTTCCTCTTTACTACCACCGAAAGCAACAAGTAATATTACTACAAGAAGCAGTAATCCTAATCCTCCAAAAATGAAAAGTTTCTTTTTCGATTTCTTCTTTCCGTTAGACATTTTTTATAACTCCTTAAAGTTTATTCATACTTTTTATATTCAAGCTTGCCTAGAGCATTGCTTAGGTTATCCCTCTTTATGTAGAAATCAAACGTGGCATTAATTTTATTTCTTTGTGCATCAATAAAATCTCTATCTGCTTGAAGCACCTCTAGAATTGTGCCTGAACCAAGATTATATCTTTCCTGATTTATTTTTCTTGTCTCTTCTGCTGCAATAACATTTTTGGTGGCAACATCCATACTTTTCTTTGCAGCACTTAAATCAAGAAATCCTTGTTTAACTTCTATCTTTACTAATCTTTCCAAAGCCAGCAAATCTTCTTTGGCATTCTTTAAACTAACTTGTGCTAGTTGAATTGCATTTTCCGTATTCCAGTTTGAGAAGATCGGAAAGTTTAATGATAGACTAACGTTAAATACTTTCCTATCAAATAGTTTGTCATATTTGGATGCTGCACTTGAATAGGAATACGAACCGGTTAATGTTGGAAATAACCCCGATTGAGCAATAGTTATTCCGCTTTCAGCAGAAGAGATTGCGAGCTGCTGACTTTTGAAATCGAATCTGTTATCGAGTGCGCTGTTAACCATTGCCTGAATATTTTCAAAATCTCCGATGTAAGCTTCCGTATCAAATATTCCCTGGCTGGCGAACGGATTAACAAGTTTATAATCTTGCAGAACATCCAATCCAAGAAAATTTAAAAGATTGCTTAAAGTTGTTCCATAATTATTTTGTGCCTGAATAAGAAGAAGCTCTGCATTACCAAGCTGAACCTGTGCAGTATAAACATCCGCTTTTGCAACAATACCAAGTCTATTTCTTTCATTAACAGTTTCGTAAAACTTTAGATAATATTTTACATTCTCTTCGCGCACCTTTAGTAATTCTTCTGCATTAAGAACCAGGTAATAGAAATTGGTTGCATCGTAAACAACATCCTGCTTCTTTTTTTCGATATTATACTCGGTTGCTTTAAGATTATCTTTTTTCTGGTTGATGTTTGCAATATTTGCTAATCCATTAAATAAAGTAATATTTCCTCCAATACCGGCTGAGTATGACCGGTTGTCTACCTGTGAAGCCGGTGTTACTACTTCGTTGCCAAGAAAATCTCTTTGAACCGAGCCGGCATCATTTATTCTTTGAAAACTCCAAGATGCATTTGCACCTAATGTAGGGATCAGATCTCCGTATGCAGATTTAAGTTGAGACTCGCTAGACCCCAGAGTATTTTTTACTTTGATTAGTGAAATATTTCTTTGAAGTGCTATTGTAACTGCTTCCTGAAGTGTTAACAACTGTTGTGCAGAAACTGGAATTGTTAGAACAATCGTAATAAATGCCAGAACAATTTTTTTCATTTCTAATTACTCCTTTTGTGCTTGTTAATTGTTGCACAATTTCTGAATTACTGTTAGTTATGACGATTTTAATGAATCGAAAGTTACATAATTGATTGGAATATATTTTTTAAATTTTATTTAAGAATTGATCCCTAATCTGAAGAAGATAATTATAAGCTTCATCATAATTATTACCGATTCTTCCCTCAAGAATAGCTTCTTCAATAGCAGATTTTATTTCCCCAACTAATTTTGATGGCGGGATATTGCATATTTTCATTATCTCATCGCCTCTAACCGGAGACTGAAATGCTCTAAGTTTATCTTTCTCTTTTACCTCATGAACTTTATTCATAATGAGTTCGTAATTTTCTAAATATTTATTAACCTTATTTGGATTCTTACTTGTAATATCGGCACGGCAAAGTGTAATTAGATCATCAAGTTCTTCTTCTGCAGAAACTATTAATCTTCTTATTGCAGAATCTGTAACCTGTTCATCTACCAGCGCAATTGGTCTTAGATGCAAACGGATCAGTTTTTCTACGTAAGCAAGTTTATTAGTCGGCAGTTTCATTCTATCAAAAACGTACTTCATCATACGTGCACCCATTTCTTCGTGCCCATGAAATGTCCAACCAATTCCTTCAACAAACTTTTTTGTCTGCGGTTTTGCAATATCATGAACTAATGCAGCAAATCTTAACCAGAGGTTTTCGCTTACCTGGGCAACATTATCAACTACTATACATGTATGATAAAAAACATCTTTATGATGATAATCATTTCTCTGTTCCACTCCGCCCATTTCTGCAATTTCAGGAAAAATAATTTTAAGTACTCCACTTGTGTAAAGAAGGATTAATCCAATTGATGGTTTAGGCGAAGCAAGTATCTTCATAAACTCTTCAGTTATTCTTTCCTGAGAGACAATAGTTAGCCGTTCAGCCATTTTAGAAGCAGCATCAAAGGTAATTTTATCAATTTGGAAATGAAGTTGACTGGCAAACCGGAATGCGCGCATTATTCGAAGTGGATCATCGTTGAATGTTATTTCTGGATCTAACGGAGTTCTGATATTTTTGTTTTCAAGATCTGTAAGACCATTAAATTTATCGAACACCTGACCATAATTATTTCTATTAAGTGAAACAGCTATCGTGTTAATTGTAAAATCTCTTCTGTTCAGATCATCATCTAATGTTCCGGGCAAAACCAGAGGATTTCTACTCGTTTTAGAGTATGATTCTTTTCTAGCACCAACAAACTCGAAGGAAAACGAATAATATCGGAAATGAGCTGTACCAAAATTTCTGAAAATGACAACATCGTTAACTCCCAATGCTTTTGAAAACTCTGAAGCAAAATCTGGTCCGTTTCCGATAATAAGAAAATCCATTTCAGAACTATTACGATTTAAGAGCAAATCCCTTACAAACCCGCCAACAAGGTATAATTCTTCATTTCTATCTTCAGCAATTTGAATAGCTGTTTTCAGGAAATCAAATTTATTTAGTATTGATAACAAATCGTTCATTCTATTGATATACTTTTTAATGCTTCTTCAGAAAAATTTGTAAGCCAATTAATTAGTTTTAGATTTTCAGTAAAAGTATGATTTAGCAGCACATCATTCTTTAACGCGAACGATTTAACGGCTATCTCTTTTGCAATTTCATAGTACCCCAATTTTAAAGCAGCTTGAGACAACCTAAAAGCTGCATACGCAGAAATCCTATCAAAAACAGTTAATCTACTTTTTAAAAATAGTATTAAATTCTTCAATTCGTCATTGTCACTGTAATAGTAGAGCATCATCGGTATAGTTTCATAAACAATTATTTCATCTACAAGATTCCTCAATAATTTGAACCTGCCCTTCCGATCAGCCAGAATAAAATTTTTCAATCCGGCAGAATCAGTTTTAAGAAGATACTTTCTAACATAAACTTCGTTATAATAATCCAATGTTGGAATTTGTATTAGCAAACTATCATAAATAGAATTTGCTGAAGAATTTTTACCATTCAACACGTGCGAGTCGCCAAGGATCATTTCCAGATTAAATTTATAAGGGGAATCGTTAAACTTTTGTGCTTCAGCAGATAAATATTCTTCGGCTAAATCAAATTTCTTTTGTTTGATTCTGGAATTAGTTAAACCAACCAAAGCAGAATAAGAGCCGGAATAATTATAAACATCTTCAAATAAAAATTCGGCTTCGGTAAAATTACCGTTGCCAAACAGAGAAATTGCCTTCTTAGTTTTATATGCTGCTGTTCTTACACAATGTTTTTTGAAGATTGTCTTTCCTCCAAAATAAATTTGTGCTCTGTTTTTGTTTATATCAGTTTCTACATTATTGAGATAACCAATGTATTCATTTTCGAGCTGGTCAAAACTCTTTCCCAATATTTTCGAAAAGTTTATATCACCATAAAGTTGTTTTACCTTTGCAGCACCGTAATTATCCATCAAATATTTTATGAATGAGCCGGAATAGATATATGCAATGGAAGAATAATGGTTCATAAAGTTCAACCCTTTAAACAGATTTTGCATAGAGACCTTATAACCCGAAGTGTACGCTAATTTAGCCATATGGTGAACCGAAAAACCGTCGTAATCATCTTCAACTGCCATGGCAAGTCCTTCGATCATTGCAGGATTTATTTTATCTGCAACTTTAAAAGGAGTAGTCCCAAATTCAGATGCTACAACGTGAACAATTTCATGTTTCAACGTCTCAGTATAAGTAGGATAATTCAGATAAATCTGGTTCAACCAGGGTTTAGCAATATCAGCTCGACCTGCGCCTATTAAGATGCGTTTTTCGTTTTCATCACGGAACACTAGAGAAGTAATTTTCTGTTTGAATTTATGCTCAAGTTTTTTGTTTACCTGTTCTAAATAATATTCATGCAATAATGCCAAGTGTAATATTGAGTTTTTATCAATACTATTAGAATAAAGAATATCGAAATGTTCCGTTTTAACTTTACCGGCAAGGTTTTTTTCTAACCTAACCATGTTGGTTGAATAATTGAAGTAGGGTTTAAACTGATGAGTGATAACAATTATTAATACAAGAATACTAATGAAAACAATTTTTCTAATTTTATTCTTATATACTCTATCTGTAAGGAACAATAGAAAAATGAAAAAGCTGATTTGAAAAATTCTATATGAGAGGAGTAATTCGTTTACAGCAAGATCTTCGTCATATATTGTACCCGGGAAATAACCAACAATCAAATTATAAAAGTAAACTTGGGGATTAAAGTAAAATTCTACTAAAGGAAAAAGCAATATGAACAGGAAAACAATCAAAAAGTAAAATATTCTTAATCGATTGAACAATGCTGTAATACAGAATCCAGTTACATAACCAAAAAATAAATTCGGTAATGAAATAACAAAATAAAAGAGGACCCCTTCACCAAACGGGCACTCTGAAAATAGAATTGTTGAAATTAATCCGAGTATAAATGGTACTAAAATTGCAGCAAGTAAAAATGCTTTATTAATTTTGAAATGATACGCAATGTTATCTTCATAATTCAATTTGGAATTGTTAATTGCTCTTATTCCGGAGAGCATGAAAAAGAGAATTCCATTTATTACCGAGAATTCATAACCAATTATATTAACCAGAGGGAAAAACATCATTGAGATATTTGCAATAAGAAGTATTAGAAAGGAAAAGTAAGAGAATTTTGATGCAGCAAATTTCAATTTAGTATTCCGTAGTTGCTACTCTTTCAATATCGGCACCAAGCGCTTTCAACTTTTCTTCAATTCTCTGATAACCTCTATCAAGGTGGTAGATTCTTAATACTTCGGTAGTGCCTTCGGATGCTAATCCGGCTAAGACCAATGATGCACTTGCTCTTAAATCAGTAGACATTACTTTAGCACCTTTAAGCTTTTTTACACCTTTAACAACAGCGCTATTATTAACAAGTTCTATATTTGCTCCCAAACGTTGCAGCTCTGGCACATGATTAAACCGGTCTAAATATATTGTATCTGTTACCGTCGAAATTCCATCGGCTAATGTCATTAACGAAGTCCATTGTGCTTGCATATCAGTAGGAAATCCCGGGTACACTGAGGTTGTTACATCAGAACTATTTATAGAAGAGTTTTCTGCATCTAAAATTAATTTATCGTTTTCTAGTATAAACTTAATACCGCTCTCTTCCAGTTTGTTAAGAACAGCATCAAGATGATTTACATCGATATTAGCAAGAGAAATTCTGCTATTCGTAATTGCTCCGGCAATAAGAAGAGTACCTGCTTCAATTCTATCAGGAATATTTCTTATAGTATTGGGGTAGAGTTGATCAACCCCTTCAATTTCCAGGGAAGTTGTGCCAATGCCCGATATTTTTGCTCCCATAGAATTTAAGTATTCGCCCAGCAGATTTATTTCCGGTTCAATCGCCGCATTCGAAATCAGTGTAGTACCCTTTGCAAGAACAGAAGCCATCAAAGCATTTCCTGTAGCGCCAACAGAAGAAACATCGAAATGAATTTTAGCTCCTTTCAACTTATTTGCACTGGCAATAATATAACCTTCTTCCAATGTAATTTCTGCACCTAATCTTTTCATTGCTTCCAGATGAAGATTAATTGGACGCGGTCCCCAGGCACATCCACCCGGCATTGATACTTTTGCATATCCAAACCGTGATAACAAAGGGCCTAAAACATAAACAGAAGCGCGCATTTTTTTTACATGCTCATAAGGAGCTACCTGATTGTTTATTTTAGAAGTGTACAACTTTAAGGTGTGATTTTGAAATTCAGATTCAACTCCTAATTGTTTCAGAAGTTTAATCATTGTAAAAATATCATTTACTTCGGGAGTATTTTCAATAATGTTGAGACCCGAATTAAGAAGTGTTGCCGGCATTAATGCAAGTGATGAATTTTTTGCACCACTTACACTAACCGAACCACTAAGTTTTTTACCGCCGCGTATAACAAATTTATCCATCACTTACCTTACTCAATTCTAAACATCATTCCGTTTACTCCTACCATGTATAGATTACCTTCAGGGTTAATTGCAAGATCATTCATATTAGAAAAAATCTGCGAATCTACAAGCTTCCAGGTTTCTCCTTTATCCTTCGAAACCATTATTGCCCCTCGATTGCTGATTAATACCGCATTGGATTCAGAAATAAAGAGTACCCTTTGCAAACCACCGATATCAGTAATTTTAATTTCTTCCCAATGTTCTCCGTAATTAGTAGAACGTAAAATTGTACCATCACCGCCAACAATTAAACCGTAACCATTACTCGTGAAATCAACCGATTTGAAATAATTATCGTTTCCACTCGATTCAGACTTTGTCCAGGATTCTCCACCATTTGATGTTTTTAGAATAATTCCATTCCAGCCAACTGCATAGCCGCGTTTGGAATCTATAAAAGCAAGGTCGAAAATTAATTCCGTTGTGTTAGTGGCAACTTTGTACCAATTGATTCCGCCATTAATTGTTTTTAAGATTAATCCTTTATTGCCGGTAATAAATCCTGATTCGTTATCAATAAACTTTACACGGAAAAATGTAAATCCTTGCTGAAAAGGAATTTGCTGCAAAGAATCGAGAAAATTATTGGAAAAGTAAATTGATGATGAATCGCCAACAATTATTGCTTTGCCCGATGACGAGCAATAGACATCGCTTAAATTAATTTTTCTATTAAAATTTTTCGGCTGCCAGTCTAATCCAGAATTTGAAGAGACCATTATAGTACCGGAATCGCCAACAGCGGCTGCAAATTTATCGCTTGCAAAGAAAATTGAATTCAAGTTCGAAAGTGTACTGCTTTGTACTTTGTTAATCGAAGTAAATTTATTCTTATCCTGTTCAGTTGAAAAAAGTGATTGAATAGAATATTTCTTTAATTGATCTAACTTATTGCTAGTTAACAGTTCATTAACTTGAGTATAAACAAAGTATGCAAGAACAATCATTAATACTATAATTCCTGCAAAAGCAAGTCCGGAAAAAGCTTTATATGATTTGGAACGTTCTTGAGTTTTCTTAAAATAACTTGTATATAATTTAGCAACATCTTTATCAAGCTCTTGAACTTCATTATACATTTCTTCACAAGTGTTGTAACGCTCCATAGGATTCTTTTCCAAAGACCTGCTTACAATTTTATCAACAAGTTCTGGAATGCCGGTTAGCTTGGAAGATATTTTAGCTGGAGTTTTCTTAAGATGGCTATCCATTACTTCATATTCGCTCTGATAATCGAATGGCGGAATACCAACTATCATTTCAAACAAAGTACAACCCAGCGAATAAATATCACTTCTGTTAGTTACATCTTCACCTTTTATTTGCTCCGGACTCATATAATATACAGTTCCGATTTTCGAGCCGGTTTTAGTCATATTTTTATCGAAGAGAGATTTCGAAATTCCAAAGTCCATTATCTTCGTAATACCTTCTTTATTAAGAATGATATTAGAAGGTTTTATATCTCTATGAACAAATCCTTTAGAGTGAGCATATCCTAAGCCAAGAAGAGCTTGCTTTAGGATATAAATAATATCGTACAAATTAAAACGACCTTGACGTTGAATAACTTTTTCTAAACTCTCGCCTTTAACATACTCCATCGCAATACCAAGCATATCTCCGTATTCAATAAAACCATAAACAGTTACAATGTTAGGGTGAGATAGTTTTGCCTGATTTTTAGCTTCTCTTTTGAATCTTTCTACAAACCGTTCCCTATCATAACTTTGTGCGTTGAGCATCTTAATAGCAACATATCTGTCTAATTTGGTATCATAAGCTTTATAAACAATGCCCATGCCGCCTTTACCAAGGATTGAAACTATCCGGTAATTATCGATTAATTTTCCTATTAAATTTTCCATCGAGAATTTTTTTTGACAATCGAATATAAAAAATTCTTTTCGATTTACGATTAGTAAAACTATTATTCTTTTAGATATCTGAAAAAATCAATGTCATTTCGAGTGAAGTGACTGAGTGAGAAGTGTCATTTCTAATCCCGCAAAGCTGGATGAGAAATGTTATTCCGAATCCCGCAAAGCGGGATGAGGAACTACGAACCGATTCTTCACCTCACT